>JBAZEP010000039.1:3066-14722 GCA_041653835.1 Candidatus Omnitrophota bacterium | reverse complement strand
GCGACAACGTTGACCTGGAAGGTGAACTTATAATCCCTATTGCCATGGAAAAAGAACTCCGCTTCGCCATACGTGAAGGCGGCCATACAGTAGGCGCAGGGGTCGTGTCGGAGATAATACAATAATGCCTCGAGAGATTATAACAATATCGTGCACAGAATGTAAGAGGCGTAATTATACGAGCACCAAGAATAAGAAGAAGCAGACAGGAAGGCTTGAGATAAAGAAGTTTTGCAAATTCTGTAAAAAAAGGACTTTGCATAAAGAGGAGAAATAGGATTTCTGGAAGGCCTAAACAGGCCAGTAGCTCCAACGGCTAGAGCAGCGGTCTCCAAAGCCGCGTGTTGGGGGTTCGAATCCCTCCTGGCCTGCCATGTTAGCTAAAAAAATTGCTAGGCTGTTAGGGATTCGAAGTGAGCCCGCCGCATGCGATGAATAAGAGCATGCGTTTGGCGAGGCGAGTGGCCGACCCGGAGCGAAGCGTAGGGCGCCGAATCCCTCCTGGCCTGCCAAAATTTTGCCAGAGGCAAAATTTTGATCCCGAGCAACCCGCAAGCAAAAATGATGTTGCGAGGGACCAGATAGCATAAAAACATGAAAATTTTTGATAAATTTACAAATTTTGTAACAGAAGTAAAAGTAGAAATGCAGAAGGTGTCATGGTCCACGAAAGACGAACTTATAGGTTCCACAACAGTTGTTATAATATCGACGCTTTTATTAGCCATGTTTATAGGCATGGTGGATGTGGTGTTATCAAAGTGTATCGATCTTATTTTGAGGTAAGAGGCCGTTCTTTATATGAGTCATAATTGGTACGTAATACATACTTTGACGGGGCAGGAAGACAGGGTAAAGGCCAGCATAGAAGCCAAGATACAGGAAGGCGCGTTAAAAGACAACGTTTTTCAGGTCCTCATACCTACGGAGCAGGTCTCGGAAGTAAAAGACGGAAAAAAGAAGATATCCTTAAGAAAATTCTTCCCTGGTTATGTGATAGTGGAGATGGATCTTAGCGACGACATCTGGTATATCATGAGAAACATACCGGGCGTCACCGGTTTTATAGGATCGAAGTCCAAGCCCGTACCTCTGCAGGAAAGTGAAGTCAACCATATAATCAAGCAGACCGAAGAGAGAAAAGAAAAGCCTACACCGAAAGTAGTTTTCGAGAAGGGCGATAACATAAAAATAATAGAAGGGCCTTTTATAAATTTCAACGGTACGGTAGAGGAAGTAAACCCGAATAAAGGCAGGATAAAGGTGATGGTTTCCATATTCGGCAGAGCTACGCCGGTTGAGTTGGAATACTGGCAAGCGGAGCGGCTATAAGATGGCAAAAAAAATAAAATCAATGATAAAGCTGTATGTTACGGGCGGGCAGGCAAATCCGGCGCCGCCGGTCGGGCCCGCGTTAGGCCAGCACGGCGTGAACATAATGGAATTCTGTAAATCCTTCAATGAAAAGACAAAAGACAGGCCCGGCCTGGTATTGCCCGTCGTATTGAGCGTATACGAGGACAAATCGTTTTCCTTTATAATAAAAAGCCCGCCATGTTCGGTGCTTTTGAAACGCGCGGGCGGGATAGCAAAGGCGTCAGGCCAGCCGAATAAAGAAAAAATGGGGAAGGTCA
Source organism: Candidatus Omnitrophota bacterium (assembly GCA_041653835.1). Lineage (GTDB taxonomy): Bacteria > Omnitrophota > Gorgyraeia > Gorgyraeales > Gorgyraeaceae > UBA10183. The sequence goes on along the minus strand of JBAZEP010000039.1, from coordinate 13,088 downwards.
CAAAGGCGCAGGTAAAAGAAATAGCCCAGGCGAAGATGAAAGACCTGAATACGATAGATGTCGAAGCGGCAATGAAGATAGTGGAAGGGACCGCGCGCAGCATGGGCATAGACGTGGTGGAAAAATAAAATGGCTAAACTTACAAAGAAAAGAAAAGAGATACAGAAGCTCGCGGACACGGAGAAGGTTTATTCCGTGGAAGAAGCTGTCTCCATCCTGAAAAAGATACCGCATCCAAAGTTTGACGAGACAGTGGAAATGTCGTTCAAGCTCGGCACCGATCCGAAACAATCCGACCAGATGGTAAGAGGCACTCTGATGCTTCCCAACGGCACAGGCAAAAAAGTAAAAGTGCTTGTTTTATGCAAGGGCGAGGCCGGAAACGCCGCCAAAGAGGCGGGCGCGGAATATGTGGGGGGAGACGACCTTATCGCTAAAATAGCTTCGGGATGGATAGATTTCGACGTGGTTATAAGCGCTCCCGACATGATGAGGGAGGCCGGCAAACTCGGTAAAGTACTCGGGCCAAGAGGCCTCATGCCTAACCCTAAAACAGGCACTGTGACAAATGACCTGGGCAGGGCGGTAAAAGAGGCAAAGGCAGGCAAGATAGAGTTCAAATTGGATAAACAGGGCAATATAAATATAGGTATAGGTAAGGTTTCTTTCGAGGAAAAGGCTATCTGCGAAAATATGCACACGGTACTGAGCGCTATAAATAAATCCAGGCCGCAGACCGTCAAAGGCAGGTTCGTGAAGAACATAGCTGTTTCTACGACGATGGGCCCGGGCTTGAAGCTGGACCTCTCGAAATTAGGCACAACATAAGGTTAAATTTATGGCTAAAGTGGCGTTGGAAACTAAAAAATTAATGGTAAAGGAAATAACGTCAAGGCTTACGGCCGCGGATACGCTTATCGTGACGCGCTATAAAGGTTTGAGCGCCCAGGATATCAACGAACTCCGCAAGGAATTGAAAAGGGTAGCGGGAGAGTTCCTTGTCGTAAAAGATTCTATGGCGAAAAAGGCGCTGAAGGACGGCACCAGCGCCAGGATAGCGGAGTTTATAGAAGGCGAGATAGCGATAGCGGTGCATAAAAACGACCCCAGTATGGTCTCCAAGACGCTTGTGAAGTTTTCAAAGGACCACGAGCCTCTTAAGATATGCGGCGGATTCTCGAACGGCGAACTGCTCTCGAACCAGGATATAATCGCGATAGCGGCGCTTCCTTCAAGAGAAGTGCTCCTGGCAAAGCTCGCGAATGTTTTGAACGCGCCTATCCAGGGATTGGCAGGTTCCCTGAACGGGATCGTGGCGAAATTGGCATACGCGTTGAACGCGGTAAAAGATAAAAAAGAAAAACAATAAAAGGAGGTTTTAGATGTCAGACAACAAAAAGATCGAAGATATGCTCGGCACCATCGAACAGATGAGCGTGTTAGAGCTGTCCAACCTGGTGAAAGCCATAGAAGAAAAATTCGGCGTGACCGCGCAGGCACCCGTAGCGGTCGCTATGCCGGGCGCGGCAGCGGCGGCAGGAGCGGCGCCGGCGGAAGAAAAAACGACCTTTACGGTAATCCTTGCTTCAGCCGGGGCTAACAAGATCCAGGTGATCAAGGAAATAAGGACGATCACCAATCTGGGCCTGAAAGAAGCTAAGGACCTGGTCGAAGGCGCGCCCAAGACCGTCAAAGAAGGCGTTTCCAAAGAAGAAGCCGAAGATATAAAGAAGAAACTCGAAGCCCAGGGCGGAAAAGTAGAATTAAAATAAATATCAAAAATCAAATTTTGTAGGGGGCAGGCATGCCTGCCCCCTACAATTATGTGGTAACCCGAGGTCAAATGCCAAACCGTAAAAATTTCGCAAGGCTGAAAGAGATAGTTGACATCCCATATCTGCTGGAACTGCAGACAGAGTCTTTTAAGAGTTTTGTGCAGGCGGATGTCCCCAAGACAAAGAGAAAACCCGAAGGCCTCCAGGGCGTGTTCGAGGAGATATTTCCCATAGAAAGTAATGACGGCAATTATAAGCTGGAATATGTGTCTTATTCTATGGGCAAACCGAAATACGATAAGCTTGAGTGCCAGAAGAGGGCGGTCAGTTTCGCGGCGCCCCTGAAGATCAAAATAAGGCTCAGGTCTAAAAAAGACACCAAAGAGCAGGAGGTCTATTTGGGCGACCTGCCTTTGATGACAGAGACAGGGACTTTTATAATAAACGGGGACGAGAGGGTCGTGGTCAGCCAGCTGCACCGTTCTCCCGGCGTATCTTTTGAAGAGAGCATGCATGCGTCCGGCAAGAGGCTGTATTCAGGCAGGATCATCCCTTCGAGGGGATCATGGCTGGAATTCGAATTCGACGCCAATGATGTGCTGTACGCTTATATAGACAGGCGTAAAAAAGTCCTGGCTACTATCCTGCTCCGCGCGCTCGGTTACGAGACGAATGAAGAGATAATGAAGCTTTTTACGGGGGTCGAGAGGGTTAGGCCGCTCAGAAAAGCGTCCCTTATGAAATATAGCGGCAGGGTTGTGGTAAGAGATGTGAAACATCCCGAGACAGGCGAGATACTCCTGGCGGGCAACGCCAAGCTGGACAGCGATAATATAGAGAAACTCTGGGATAGCGGGGTGCGTTACCTGGAAGTATTCAGGGATACGGTACAGGAAATCGCCAATACCCTCGAAAGAGACCACACCAAAACAAGGGAAGACGCCCTCCTCGATATTTATAAAAAATTAAGGCCGGGCGACCCCCTGACATTCGAGAGCGCCAAGAATTTCCTGGATAAATTATTTTTCGACAAACGCAGGTACGACCTGGACAGGGTCGGCCGTTATATATTGAACAGAAAATTAGACATGAACGTTTCTTTGGAAAAAAAGGTATTGGACAAGGAAACGATAGTGAGTGTAGTCAGGTACCTGCTTGACCTGAAAAGCGGAGAAGGCGCGGTGGATGACATCGACCACCTCGGCAACCGCAGGATAAGGACCGTCGGGGAACTCCTGGCGGAACAGTTCAGGATCGGCCTGGCAAGGATGGAACGTTTCTGCAAAGACAGGATGGCTATATACGACATCGACACCATGATGCCGTATCACCTGATAAATTCCAAGGTCGTATCGAGCGTAATAAAAGATTTCTTCGGCAGGTCCCAGCTTTCCCAGTTCATGGACCAGACAAATCCCCTGGCAGAGATGACGCATAAGAGGCGTTTGAGCGCGCTGGGGCCGGGAGGGTTATCCAGGGAAAGGGCGGGATTCGAGGTAAGAGACGTGCATCATTCGCATTACGGAAGGATATGCCCTATCGAGACGCCTGAAGGCCCGAACATAGGCCTTATATCGTCGCTCAGCACTTACGCGAGGATCAATAAATTAGGTTTTATCGAGACGCCTTACAGGAAGGTCGAGAACGGAAGGGTTACCAATAAGATAGAATACCTGACAGCCGATGTCGAGGATAAATACATAGTCGCGCAGGCAAACGCGAAAGTCGATAAAGACGGGAAGTTTACGGACGACAGGGTTTCCTGCAGGGTCAAGGGAGATTTCCCGCTGATACAGCCCGCCAAGATAGATTACATGGACGTCTCTCCCAAGCAGCTTGTAAGTATAGCCGCGGGGCTTATCCCTTTCCTGGAACATGATGACGCGAACCGCGCGCTCATGGGCTCGAATATGCAGCGCCAGGCAGTGCCTTTATTGTTCGCGGAAAGCCCTCTTGTAGGGACCGGCCTGGAAAAGAAGGTCGCGATGGATTCAGGTGCGGTGGTAGCGGCGAAATCAGACGGAAAGATCACTGCCGTGCAAGCCGACGAAATAACAGTGAATAACAGTATAGTATATAAACTAAGGAAATTTTCGAGGAGTAACGCCAATACGTGCGTAAATCAAAGGCCTATCGTGAATCTCGGCGATAAAGTAAAGGTCGGGGATGTGATAGCGGACGGCCCAGCTACTGAAAAAGGGGAACTGGCGCTGGGCAGGAATGTCCTGGTGGCTTTTATGCCGTGGCGCGGGTATAATTTTGAAGACGCCATACTTGTAAGCGAGAGGCTTTTGAAAGGCGACGTTTATACGTCCATACACATAGAAGAGTTCGAGATAGAGGCAAGGGAGACAAGGCTGGGGAACGAAGAAATCACCCGTGATATTCCCAATGTCAGCGAAGAAGCGCTTAAAAATTTAAGCGAGGAAGGTATTATAAGGGTAGGCGCGGAGATAGGGCCCGGCGATATCCTGGTGGGCAAGGTAGCGCCCAAGAGCGAGACAGAGCTTTCTCCTGAAGAAAAATTATTAAGGGCCATCTTCGGAGAAAAAGCCGGAGATGTCAGGGATGCCTCTCTTACCGTGCCTTCGGGCGTGGAAGGCATTGTGGTAGACACCAAGGTATTCTCGAGAAAAGGGCCGAAATCGAAAACAAAAGAAGAGATACAGGCGGAAAATAAGGAGATAGCCAGGATCAGGGAAGAATATGAAAAAAGGATAGATAATGTAAAGACAGAAAGAGAGGAAAGGCTTTTTAAGATGCTTTCCGGCGTAAAACTTTCCGCTCCCCTGGCATCCGACGAATCAGGCACTACGCTGATAGCGGAGGGCAGACCTATAAGGAAAAAAGATATTTCCAAGTTTGAAAAATGCGACGCGTCCAGCTTGAGGATAGAATCCGATCCAATGCTCGAATCCGAGGCAAGGCGCACGCTGATGGTCTATAACGACCAGCTGGAAGAGATCCTTTACGAGGAAGAACACGAGATAGACAAGCTGAAAAGAGGGGATGAGCTTCCCGCCGGGGTTTTAAAGAGGGTGGTTGTGTATATCGCCAGCAAGAAAAAACTTTCCGTAGGCGACAAGATGGCAGGCAGGCACGGGAACAAAGGCGTTATAGCCAAGATCCTTCCCGAGGAAGACATGCCTTATGCCGAAGACGGGACTTCAGTGGAAATAGTGCTGAATCCTCTCGGAGTCCCTTCAAGGATGAACGTCGGGCAGATACTGGAAACCCACTTAGGCTGGGCAGCCAAGGTAATGGGATATAAAGTCGACACACCTATATTCGACGGCGCGAAAGAAGAAGAGATCAAGGAAAGCCTTAAAGAGGCTAAGCTTCCCCAGCATGGAAAGATAAGGTTGTTCGACGGCTTGACAGGAGAACCTTTTGACCAGAAGGTAACAATCGGATATATATATATGATGAAGCTGGCGCATCTCGTAGACGACAAGATGCACGCCCGTTCGATCGGCCCTTATTCGCTGGTTACCCAGCAGCCGCTGGGAGGAAAGGCGCAGTTCGGAGGGCAGAGGTTCGGGGAAATGGAAGTGTGGGCGCTGGAGGCGTACGGCGCGGCTTATACTTTGCAGGAACTCCTTACCGTAAAAAGCGATGACGTGACAGGCAGGACCATGGCGTACGAGTCGATAGTAAAAGGCGAGAATGCCATGCATCCGGGGACGCCCGAATCATTCAACGTCCTGGTAAAAGAACTGCAGAGCCTGGGGCTCGACATAAAAACAGAGTATAAAGACGGGAAAGGCCCTGAGGTGAATACATTGTCGCCCCAGGAGTTGAAAGAGAAGCGCAAAAAAGCCAAGAAAGAAAAACGCGAACAGAAATCCAAGAAATAGGAGATATATGTTAAACGACTCTGTAAATTCTTTCGATTATATATCCATAAAAATAGCTTCTCCCGATGTGATAAGATCGTGGTCAAAGGGCGAGGTCAAAAAGCCGGAGACCATCAATTACAGGACGCTGAGGCCTGAAAAAGACGGCCTTTTCTGTGAAAAGATATTCGGGCCCACGCGTGACTGGGAATGCAGCTGCGGAAAATACAAAAGGATAAAGTATAAAGGCATTGTGTGCGACCGCTGCGGCGTAGAGGTCACGCTTTCCAAGGTAAGGCGTGACAGGATGGGCCATATCGAGCTTGCCGCCCCGTGTTCGCACGTGTGGTTTTTCAAGGCGATGCCGAGCAGGATGGCGCTTATCCTGAACATGGGTTTAAGGGAATTGGAAAAGGTATTGTATTACGAGGAATATGTGGTAATAGAGCCCGGCGACACGCCCCTGAAGAAAAAAGAGCTCCTGAACGAAGAAAAATACAGGAAGACTGTGGAGGAATGCGGCAGCAGCAAGTTTAAGGCCATGATAGGAGCGGAGGCCGTAAAAGAACTCCTGAGGGAGATAGACCTTAACCAGACAATGGTCGAGCTCAAGGCGGATCTCCGCGAGCAGAAATCGGAACAGACCAAGAGAAAAATACTGAAAAGATTGAAGGCAATAGAGTCGTTCGCGAAATCAGGCAATAAAGCCGAATGGATGATAATGGATATTATCCCCGTCATCCCTCCGGACCTCAGGCCCCTGATACCCCTGGAAGGCGGAAGGTTCGCCACCAGCGACCTGAATGACCTGTACCGCAGGGTAATAAACAGGAATAACCGTTTGAAGAAGCTCCTGGAGTTAAAGGCACCGGATATTATAATAAGGAACGAAAAGAGGATGCTCCAGGAAGCGGTTGACGCGCTCTTTGATAACGGCCGCCATGGCAGGGCAGTACTAGGCCCCGCGAACAGGCCGTTAAAATCATTGAGCGATATGTTGAAAGGAAAACAGGGCAGGTTCAGGCAGAACCTTCTCGGTAAACGCGTTGACTATTCTGGCAGGAGCGTAATCGTGGTAGGCCCTGAACTCAAGATATGGGAATGCGGGCTCCCGAAGAAAATGGCGCTCGAACTGTTCGAACCTTTCATAATCAAGAAATTGAAAGAAAAAGGATTTGTCCACACTATAAAAAGCGCGAAGAGGATGGTGGAAAAGGCCAGGCTGGAGGTATGGGATATACTTGACGACGTAATAAAAGACCATCCCGTGCTTTTGAACAGGGCGCCTACGCTGCACCGTTTGGGCATACAGGCGTTCCAGCCGATACTTATAGAAGGAAAGGCGATAAGGATACACCCGCTGGTTTGTACCGCGTTCAACGCCGATTTCGACGGAGACCAGATGGCGGTACACGTGCCTCTCTCGATGGAAGCGCAAATAGAGTCCAGGCTTATAATGCTCGCGTCTAATAATATCTTTTCCCCGTCCGACGGAAGGCCTATAGTTACGCCTACCCAGGATATCGTGCTGGGGGCTTATTACCTGACCCAGGAGAGATCCGGATTAAAAGGGGATGGCATGGTTTTTGCGGACAAAGAAGGCGCGGAACTGGCTTTTTATGACAGGGAAATAGCGATGCACGCCAAGATAAAGGTAAGGATAAATAACGAGATTTTGAATACTACGGTGGGCAGGATAATCTTTAATAACATCCTTCCTCTGGGTATGCCTTTTGTTAATGACGCGCTGGAGAAAACCAAACTCAGCAAGGTAGTCGCGAATTGTTATAAATTATTCGGGCACGATGCCACGGTCAAGGTACTGGATGATATAAAGAGGTTAGGTTTTGAGCATGCCACTCTGGCAGGGATCTCCATATCCATCGATGATCTGGCCATACCCGAGGACAAGAAAAAGGTCATAGCCGCCTCAAAGAAAGAAGTCAACGCGGTGGAAGACCAGTATAAAAAAGGTATAATCACGGAACGCGAAAGATATAACAAAATAGTCGATATATGGACGCACGCGACCGAGAAAGTCTCGGACCTTATATTCGAGAAACTCGATCCGTTCAATCCTATATTCATGATGGCTAATTCGGGCGCGAGAGGTTCGAAGCAGCAGATAAGACAGCTCGCCGGGATGCGCGGGTTGATGGCGAAACCTTCGGGCGAGATCATGGAAACGCCCATTACCGCGAATTTCAGGGAAGGGCTTACGGTGCTGGAATATTTTATTTCCACGCACGGCGCGAGAAAAGGCTTGGCTGATACGGCGCTGAAGACGGCGGACTCGGGCTACCTTACAAGGAGGCTTGTCGACGTTGCCCAGGACGTTATTATCACCGAAAGGGATTGCGGCACCCTCAATGGTATATTGATAGGCGCAATAATCGAAGCGGATGAAGAGGTCGTGTCCCTGAGGGACAGGATAGTGGGCCGCGTCGCGGTGGATAATATAGTGGATATCATTACCGACGATATTATAGTAGATTCGGGAAACGAGATAACGGAAGAGGCGGCTGACAGGATACAATTGGCCGGCATCGAGAAGATAAGGATAAGAAGCGTATTGACGTGCGAGACAAAATACGGCGTATGCGCCAAGTGTTACGGCAGGGACCTTGCCACGGGCAAGATAGTCGATATGGGTACGGCGGTAGGCATTGTCGCGGCGCAGTCGATAGGAGAACCCGGTACCCAGCTGACGATGAGGACGTTCCATATCGGAGGTACCGCGTCCAGGATCATCGAACAGTCGTTTTTGAAATCCAGGTCCAAAGGTATAATCAAATATCACGGTTTAAAGACGGTAAGACAGCAGGGAGGGGATATAGTAGTCCTCAACAGGAACGGCCAGATAAGCATAAACGACGAGAACGGCAGGGAGCTTGACAAGCATATGGTACCGTCGGGTTCGATACTTTTCGCCGAGGACGGCCAGGAAATAGATAAAAACTTCATGTTCATCAAATGGGACCCGTACACCTCCCCCATATTGACCGAAGTGAGCGGCAAGATAAGATACGAGGATATAATAGACGAAATTACCATGGCCGAGGAAATAGATGAAGCGACGGGTATGGCGGAGCGGGTTATCATAGAGCAGAAAGGCGAATATCACCCGCAGATAATCATAGAAGACGCCAAGAAAGAAGTCCTTGCCATTTATCCTATACCGGCGGGCGCTCATATAGTCCCTCAGGACGGCGCGCTCGTGAATGCCGGGGACCTGATAGCCAAGACGCCGCGCCAGGTTTCCAAGACCAAGGATATCACCGGAGGCCTTCCGAGGGTCGCGGAACTTTTTGAAGCGCGCAGGCCCAAAGACCCGGCTATGATAAGCGAAATAGACGGTATAGTGGAATTCGCCACTTCCAAAAAAGGCCAGAGGAGGATCATTGTAAAATCAGCCTCGGGCATGAAGCGCGAATACATAATACCGCACGGGAAACATCTTAACGCCTATAAGGGCGACAGGGTAAGGACAGGCGACCAGCTGGTGGACGGACCTATAAATCCGCAGGATATCCTGAAGGTAAGCGGGGAAAAGAGGCTCCAGGAATATCTTGTGAACGAGGTACAGGAAGTCTACAGGCTGCAGGGAGTCAGGATAAACGATAAGCATATAGAGATAATAGTTAAACAGATGCTGAAAAAGGTCAGGATAGAAGAGCCGGGCGACACGGATTTCCTTTCCGGCATGCAGGTCGATAAGCATATATTCCAGGAAGAGAATGAAAGAGCGTCCAAGCAGAAGGGCAAGCCCGCCAGCGCCACCCCGATACTTTTAGGCATCACAAAGGCGTCGCTGAGCACCGAAAGTTTCATATCCGCGGCGAGTTTCCAGGAAACGACACGAGTCCTGGCGGACGCGGCGGCGAGCGGCAAGATAGACGAGCTCAGGGGATTGAAAGAGAATGTCATAATGGGCCATCTGGTCCCGGCGGGTACCGGCTTTAAAGACCACGCCGATATAGAAATGGTAAAAGAAGCCCCGGAATCAAAAGAAGAGGCAAAAGGCGAAAAAGAAGAGACAAAAGAAAAGAAAGAAAAAAAAGAGAAGGAATAAATAATCTATGCCGACTATAAGCCAGTTGATAAGGTTTGGTAGGACAGAAAAAAAGAAAAAGACAAAGTCTCCCGCGTTAAAAGGATGCCCGCAGAAAAGAGGGGTATGCCTGCAGGTAAAGACGCAGACGCCCAAGAAACCGAATTCCGCGCTCAGAAAAGTCGCCAGGGTAAGGCTTACGAACAGCACGGAAGTCACGTCCTATATACCCGGCGAAGGCCATAACCTGCAGGAGCACTCTATCGTGCTTGTGAGAGGCGGCAGGGTAAAAGACCTCCCGGGCGTAAGATACCATATTGTCAGGGGTACGCTTGACACGGCAGGCGTGGCGAACAGAAA
>JBAZEP010000039.1:0-2966 GCA_041653835.1 Candidatus Omnitrophota bacterium | reverse complement strand
GCGAAGGCCATAACCTGCAGGAGCACTCTATCGTGCTTGTGAGAGGCGGCAGGGTAAAAGACCTCCCGGGCGTAAGATACCATATTGTCAGGGGTACGCTTGACACGGCAGGCGTGGCGAACAGAAAGAAGAGCAGGTCGAAGTACGGAGCAAAAAGACCGAAGTAAAAATCCCTCGCGGCAATATGCAAAAATATGGCCGCTCGGGATCAAATTTGCTTCGCAAATTTGAGGAGATTAAATGAGAAGAAGAAGAGCTGAAAGAAGAGATGTATTACCCGATCCTAAATTTAGCAACAAGATAGTTACCAAATTCGTGAATATGCTTATGGAAAAAGGGAAAAAATCCACGGCGGAGCGGATAGTTTACAGCGCCATGGATATCGTTTCCGAGAAGACAGGCAATAAAAATTCCATAGAGGTCTTGCAGAAGGCATTCGATAATGCCAGGCCCCTCCTGGAAGTAAAACCGAGAAGGGTTGGAGGCGCTACATACCAGGTCCCTATAGAGGTCAAGAGCGACAGGGGTATATCCATAGCGATGCGTTGGATAAGGGATTTTGCCCGCCAGAAAAAAGGCAGGCCTATGTACGAGAAACTCGCGGAAGAGATAATGGAAGCGTATAAAGGGCAGGGTTCCGCGATGAAGAAACGCGAAGATATGCATAAGATGGCGGAAGCCAATAAGGCGTTCGCGCATTATAGATGGTGAGAGATGGCAACGGAAACCCAAAAATCAGAGAATAAAAACTTTATGATAAGAGAAGTACCTTTAGAAAAATTAAGGAATATAGGAGTTATAGCCCACATAGACGCCGGTAAGACAACTACCACCGAGAGGATACTTTTCTATACCGGGCGCCTCTATAAGATAGGCAGCGTCGATGAAGGCACCGCCACCATGGACTGGATGGAGCAGGAGCAGGAAAGAGGCATCACTATTATGGCGGCGGCGACTACGTGCGACTGGAAAGATTACAAGATAAATATCATCGATACGCCAGGCCACGTGGATTTTACGGCTGAGGTGGAAAGGTCGTTGAAGGTGCTGGACGGCGCGGTTGTGGTATTCTGCGGCGTGGGTGGGGTACAACCCCAGTCCGAGACAGTCTGGCGGCAGGCGGACAACTATAAAGTACCGCGCGTGGCGTTCGTGAACAAGATGGACCGCACAGGCGCGGATTTTTTAAAGGTCTTTCACGATATCACGGACAAATTAGGCGCGAGCGCTTTCCCTATACAGCTGCCGATAGGCCATGAGGATAATTTCAGGGGCTTGATAGACCTGATAGACATGAAGGCATATATATTCGAGGAAGGCAAGGCGCTGGATAACTTCAGGGAAGAGGGGGTGCCGGCGGAAATGCTGAAAGACGCGGAAAAGTTCAGGCATGACCTCGTAGAAAAACTCGCGGAGCATGACGAGACATTGATGGACAAATATGTCCATAATAAAGAGGTATCGATAGCTGAGATAAAAGCCGCGCTGAGAAAGGCGGTCATAAATGACATGTTCGTGCCCGTATTATGCGGCGCGTCTTTCAAGAACAAAGGCGTACAGATGATGCTGGACGCGGTATGCGAATACCTGCCTTCCCCGCTGGATGTCCCGCCTATAAAAGGCTCGGACCCGGCTTCGGATGAGGAGATATTCAGGAAGACATCGGATGACGAACCTTTCTGCGGGCTTTGTTTCAAGATAGTAACGGACCCTTACGTGGGAAGATTGACTTACGTGCGCATATATTCGGGAACGGTCAAGCCGAGTTCTTATGTCTATAATTCCAGCAAGGACGCGAAAGAAAGGCTTGCCAAGATAGTGCGGATGCACGCCAATAAACAGGAGATAGTGGAAGAGGCAGGTTCGGGAGACATAGTGGGTATCGTGGGCCTTAAGAATACCAAAACAGGAGACACCCTTTGCGACGAGGAATATCCCATTATCCTGGAGAAAATACATTTCCCGGAGCCGGTTGTTTCCATGGCGATAGAGCCGGCCACGAAACTGGACCAGGACAAGCTTGGCATGGCTTTGAATAAATTACAGGAAGAAGATCCTACTTTCAAAGTTAACTATAATAAAGAAACCGGGCAGACTATCATATCAGGCATGGGAGAACTGCATCTGGAGATCATAATCGACAGGTTATTAAGGGAATTCAAGGTTACCGCGAAGACAGGCGCCCCGCAGGTCGCTTATAAAGAAATGCCGAGCGAAGAGGTGCGGTCTGTCGGTAAATTCATACAGCAGACAGGCGGACACGGGCAATACGGACATGTGGTCATTACTATTGAACCGGGTGAACAGGATACGGGCGTAGAATTCGATAATAAGATCGTAGGCGGCGCCATACCCAGGGAATATATTTCCGCGGTAGAGGACGGCATAGAAATGGCGGCGAAGACAGGCGTGCTCGCCGGATACCCGGTAATAGACACAAAGGTAACTCTTATCGACGGCTCCTATCACGAAGTAGATTCTTCCGAATTGGCTTTCAAGATGGCGGCGTCGATAGCGCTCGGCGACGGATTAAGAAAAGCGAAATGTAAATTGATGGAGCCGATAATGAGCCTCGAGGTAATATTCCCCGAGGATTATACCGGCGACGTTATCGGCGACCTGAACTCCAGGAGATGCAGGATAAACGAGATCACGCAGAAGGGCAAGGCAAAGATCGTAAAAGGCGATGTGCCTCTCGCGGAGATGTTCGGTTACGCTACAAGCATAAGAAGCTTGACACAAGGCAGGGCTTCGTATACAATGGAACCTTCCCATTATTCGGAAGTTCCCGGCAATATAGCTGAAAAGATAATAGGAAAATAATTAACAGGAGGGATAATTAACATGGCAAAAGAAAAATTCGAGCGTAAAAAACCGCACGTAAATATCGGAACAATAGGGCACGTAGACCACGGCAAAACGACACTTACAAGCGCTATTACCAAGGTCCTTTCCGCCCGCGGTTT
>JBAZEP010000038.1:0-15204 GCA_041653835.1 Candidatus Omnitrophota bacterium | reverse complement strand
TAAAGCGCGTTATTTAGGTCAAAAAGATACGCCTTGTGGCCTTTTTGCCTCACCAGGGCCGCCAGGAAACACATGGTATACGGCGGGCAATCCCTTCCCCAGGCTGGCGCTTGAATAAATGCTAATTTCATATATCTACTCCTAAATAATTACTTTCTGTTCAGGCCAGTAGGTCTAAAGGCCTTTTTGAGACTACTATCAGAGTGCGACTCTGATAGTACTGTTGTCATTTCTGCGGATCCGGCAGGCTTTCGAAAAGACGCTCGTCCTGTCAGTGAGGCTTTTCTCAAAACCTGCCTGACCCGCGAAATAAACTAATTCAATATCAGCTTCTGCACATCCGGCCTGAAACTCACGTGGGAGTTCAGCAAATTAACGTTTGCCGGATTGCTGTTTAAACAATACTTACACATATTAACGGCATTCCCCGACGCGAGGTCCGCCCTTATCTGTTGATACTTCTGATTGTTCCATATGGAAAGTACGTCGCTATTCCGCAGTTCTCCGTAATGTTCGCCCGAAGAGCAGCAAGGCAATACAGCGCCTTCCGTATCCACATAGATGTCCTTCCACGGGCCGGGACACCTTGTTTTAAAATACCCGGCCTGTGAAAATTTTGGAGGCAGTTTTAAATCTATATTTAGCTCCTCAGCCAGGCGGCCGGCTTTATCGAACATCTCGTTCGTCACCTGCTGCATAAAGAAACATGACAGCTTAAGATGCGCCTCTTTGAAGACCGTGAGATAATTACACTGGACAGAATCCACTCCCAGGAATGAGGCCAGCTCTATAAAATTAGGAAGGTCTTCGATATTCATGGTATTGACGACAAATACAAGGGTTATATGCGGGGCGTCCTTCCTGGTCCTCCTGGCGGTTATGTACCGGATATGCTCCACTATTTTGTCGAAACCGCCTTTCAGGCCCGTGATACGCTCATGCAAAGCCGCGTTTGACGCGTGAAGCGATATCTGTATGCTGTATTTGCTTTCCGTTACTATCTCTGCCAGGTTTTCTTTTAAAGCGATCCCATTGGTAGTCAATATCTTGTTCTTGTCCGGCAGCGTTGCGTTAATATGCTCCAGAAAACCTTTTACGCCCGGCACCAGCAGTAATTCTCCCATGCCGCAAAAACTTATATGGTCGGTTCTCCTTATCATTTCACCCAGCCTTGTCTCAAAATAACTTTTATAAAGCTTCAGGCTGAAAGGCTTATATTCACCTTCTATGCAGAACATACAGCTGGCGTTACATTTGTAATTGGCGCCTATTGTTATGCCCTGCGGCATGGATCGCAGTATTGTTTTTTTACCGCTGAACTCTTCGTTGTTCAACCTGACGTTTTCCGCCAAACTGCCTTCCGTGCGACTCTCCATTGAAATGTCCGGCTTATTGCCTCTTAATAGGTCCGCGGCCGCTTTATCCCCGTATAAAGCCAGTGCCTCGCCTACGATAGGGAACACCGTGCAGACAAGCCAGCAGGAACATTTGCTCTCTTTAATGAAATCCCTTGTCTTATTTGCCTTATCCGATACCCATAATTCGTCGAACCTGTCTTTGCGCATATTGCCTATGGTCTTTTCCTTCAGGAGGGGGCAGAAAAACATGTTACCGTAAGGATCGAACATGGCGAATTTTGATGCCGCGTCGCATTCATACGAAAACCTCTTTCCTGTTTTCTGGAAATCCACAAGGTGTGACCAGTAATATATCTTCGTCAGTAGATTTATTTTATCACTTACCACATTGAGAGAATTATCGAACTTTTCGAGTCCCGAAACTTTACATATCATCTTGCGGATAATTTCAGTTATGTCCTCTTTTATCCTGGAAAAATCGTCTTCTTTCCACTGGAATACCCCCGGAGACCGCGCTTCCTTGGGCACACCGAACTGGGCGAAGAAGTCTATCCCGTTCGTATCGGCGAATTCCCATGACGGTATAAGCTGGCCTATATTAAAAGGCGTAAGCACAAAAGTCGCGCTTAAACGCATGCCGGGCAATTCTTCTCTGAAACGTTTTAGTGTTTTCGTAAAGCTATCGAAGCCGCCTTTCACGCCCCTGACCTTGTCATAAACCTCGCCAAGGCCGTCGAGAGAGCTTCCTACCCAGAATGAATCCTTGCCAAAGATCTTTAATATTTCTTTTGTCTTTTCGAGTATGGTACCGGTATCCATGCCGTTGGTAAGGATGCCTAACGAGGCGCGGGGCAGGGCCTCTTTGATAAAAACGCATATCTCCGCGATATCACGCCTCAAAAAAGGCTCGCCGCCGGAAAGTACGACTGTTTTTATCTCTCTCAGGCGCTTCGAATCGTTTATAAGGCCTTTTATTTCGTCCAGGGTAAGCTCATCCCTGACGCCTTTTTTATTTCTTTCGTGGTAGTCCCATATATCGCAAGTGATGCACCTGCTGTTACACGCGTGCGTCAGCTCTATATGGAGCTCTTCAGGCTTTGCATCGCTTTTTACAAAGCCCTTTCTCTTTGTGTACCGCAGGGACCTATCCACGATATTATCTATTTTTCCCGTTATATCCCGGACAGATACCATGCCGGCCGGTATTTCCGGGACCGGCGATGAAAGCCCTTTACTGCCAATGTTATATATGATATCCTGATAAACCCTGTCCAGCTTATCCGCTATCTTATTCCAGTCATATTTCTCTTCCACGAGCAGCCTGGCATTACGGCTGATATTTTCGTACAGTTCATTATCATGAAAAAGGTTTATGACTTTTTCGGCGAATTTCTCCGGTTTATCGGCTATTAATATGCTTGATCCGTCAAATGCCTCTATCCCATAAGAGCCGCGTGTGGTGCTTATAACCGGTATGCCTGCGGCCATTGCTTCAAGCACCTTGCCTTTTATTCCCGCGCTCCTTTTAAAAGGGCATACAAACACGGATGCGCCCCTTAGATGCGGATCAACATCCTGAACAGTGCCCGTTACATGGACACCGTCTATCTCAGAAAGTTTCATTATATTCTCTGTAGGGCAGGAACCCACGAGTTTTATTGTAGCCTCGGGTACTGCCTTTTTTATCAGCGGAAATATCTCGCGGCAGAAATAAACAGCCGCCTCCTCGTTAGGGTAATGCGGGTAATGGCCGACGAACACGATTGACTTGTCCCGCACAGGCTTCTCGCGGAACCGGAAATGCGTAAGATCCACGCCTGTAGGTATGAAAGAATAATTTGTGTTCGGCGCGAATGCCTTTATGACATTTATATCTTCCCTGGAAAGGGCTATGACCTTATCTATCTTACCATAAGCTGAATTATGGTGCCGGACCACTTTCAGATAGTCTAAAAATCCGGATAAAGGTACGCCCGCGGCGTTCTTATAATATGATTTCCGGTAAGACAGTATGCTGATGTCATGCTCGGTATAAACTATCGGGATATACTTTATAAAATCCGCCAGGTACAGCATTTCATTCGATTCTATATGGACCAGGTCAAGCGGCATTTTTTCCTGGATCTCTTTTAATTTTTGTATCAACAAACTGCTGTATGAGTATTTATAACGTTCCGGGAATAATATGTCGCTGCTCTTCGTTTTCGGATGAATTACGTGTATCTCCTTAAAAATCCCCTTAAGATGTTCCGCGTATCCGGCCTCTTTCTCGTCGTGTATAAGAGATAAAAGCACTATGTCATATTTTTCGGAAAGCCTTTTGTAAAGATTATACATCCTCAACCTGCCCCCGCTGTTAAGGGGATAGATGATAAAAGGCGTTATTAAGAGTATCCTCTTTTTTTCCTGGTATTTATAATCGTTGCGCATCAGGTTCCTGTAATAAAGCATGCTTCTGTTAAGTATCTTCCTGTCAGGGGAATTGATATATTTTTTCTCATTAAACCTGTTAACCATAGCCGGGATAATATGATTAAAAGCCCATAGGTAACCTCTCAGGAACGCAAGCCTGCTGCTGTGTTTTCCGTGATACAAAAATACCGGCGTTTGATTTAAATGATCCCATAGCATGCCGGGATCATTTAAATTTTTCCACATAAACAGAAGCTCATTTTTTATTTCTTTATGCCTGGCATAGTTCAGGGTGGCGGCGCCTTTATGGTAAACAAGGCTTCGCGGCTCATATAAAACCCTGAGTCCTCTCTTCTGGGCCCTGTAAGAGATATCTATGTCTTCCCAGCAGTTGGGGCGGTATATGTCGTCAAACCCTCCCAGCCACAAAAAATCCCTCTTACGGAAGCACATTGCACCGCCTACGGCAAAAATAGTGGGAGAGGTTCCAGGCACACGGTCTCCGTTGCCTGTTTCAGCCTCATTCCATAAACTTAGATAGCCGTCCTTGAACTTCCCCATATGCATGCCATAATTAAAACTCTTCTTGTCCCAGTAATACAGCTTTGGCGATACGGCAAAAACTTCCGGATCTTTAAAATGCTCTTTTAACGGGCCTAAAAAATCCCCGGAAACCATTATGTCATTATTCAGCAGTACTATAAGTTCCCCTCCGGCCTCTTTAACACCCCTGTTGCATGTCCTGCCGAATCCCATATTGCGCTTATTCCTGATCACCCTGACCCTCGGAAAATCTTCCTTCAGCACCGCCGCGATATCATATTTACTCGCGTCATCGACAACCAGTATTTCATGTGTACCGTCTTTGAATTTTTCTATCTCATAGAGCGAGGATAAGCATTTTCTTAGAAGGTCTATTCCGTTCCAGTCCGGGATGACAACGCTTACGGTCAGCTTATCAAAGGGCAGGACAACTCTTTCTTTCCTGAAGAGCATACCGGCCTTCCCAAACAGCGCCTCAATTATATGTTCAAATACAAGCGTAAATGCGTGAAGAATTATAATGGGGCTTAAAAATATAACGGCCGAGGACCATATGAAGCTGCGGATTACAGCTGATGACTTTTTCAGGATTGTCCTGGAATACCACGTTAATCTCCATAACGGACTTAAAATGAACTTAAAGCCTTCGGAATTATATATGTTTGACAACTCCTTCCTTACTTTATTCAACTCTTCCCACATGATCTCTATGTCACGTGATTTATCATAAATGATACCGTCCTTGCGCAGTCCTTCATCCAGGCTTGTCTTGAGCTTGCCTGAAAGGTTGGAGACTTCTTCTTTGTAGGCCGTAAGTTCCTTATTTATGTTATCGAGGTTCCGGGACAAATCCTCTATCTGGTGGGATTTCTCGGCGATATAATTACTCTGCTCCATGATAACGCTGTCTTTAGCCAGTCCTCCATCCAGGCTTGTCTTGAGTTTATTCGAGAGATTGGAGACTTCTTCTTTATAGGCCGTGAGTTCATTATTGATATTGTCAAGGTTCCTAAACAAATCCTCTATCTGGCGGGATTTTTCCAGGAGAAAACTTTCTTTTTCCGATATGAGATTGGTTTGCCTGGATATGGCATCGGCCTGTTCCATGAGGATGCCGTCCTTGCGCAGTCCTTCATCCAGGCTTGTCTTGAGCTTGCCTGAAAGGTTGGAGACTTCTTCCTTGTAGGCCGTAAGTTCCTTATTTATGTTATCGAGGTTCCGGGACAAATCCTCTATCTGGCGCGTTTTCTCGGCGATATAATTACTCTGCTCCATGATAACGCTGTCTTTAGCCAGTCCTCCATCCAGGCTTGTCTTGAGTTTATTCGAGAGATTGGAGACTTCTTCCCTGTGCAAATGTATCTTTTCATGCGCGGAAGAAAGGTTTTCCAATAATTTCTCTATCTGCTTTTTTATATTTTCCGCGTGCGAATTACTTTCCCTTAATCTGCCGGACAATTCGAAGATGTCTTCTTTGTCACGCTTCAATACCCGATCGGCCGAATCGAATTTTTTAGATAATTCTTCCAACTGCACTTTTAATTCTTCGGCCTGGCGGTTTTTATCCGCGATAGCGCTTTCTATTTCTTTTATGCGCCCTTGGTGCCGTTCTCCCTCCCTGTCGTATCTTTCCTTCTCCTCCTCTTTTTCCTTTCTTATTTCATCCCTGTCCTTTTTAGTCCCGATCAAATCTCCCAGGAGATTTTTAATCTCTTCCTCTAATTTTTTATTTTCATAGTTAACTATCTTCTTCAGTTCCAGAAAAACCTCTTTTATGATCCTGTCAGCCGCGAGCTGGCCGTGTTCCTTCAAAAGCTTCATAAAAATATCCGGCAATATATCAAAAAACCTTCCGCTTTTTTCCCCGGCTTGCTTGGCGATAAAATATTTGTTTCCTGTTAACGCCCCTGCCAGTCTTTCGGGATTGTGCTTCGCCACCAGCAGGAGCCTGTTTTTCTCTATGGCTTCCCGCGCGAAAGATTCGCCGCAGCTGCCGTGTTTCTTATGGTACGCCCTGCTTAAAGGCACATGGACAAGTTTCCACCCTTTTTTCCTCAATCTTATGGAAATATCCACATCTTCGCCGAACATGACAAAATCTTCATCCAGGAGCCCTGCCTCTTCCAACGCTCTTTTCCTGTAAATCACGCATGCGCCTGACACTGCTTCCACTTCAGCCACGCGGTTGTATTTACTTATTTTTTTTCCTGCCCCCCGTTCGTCCCAGTAAAAATCTGAAAAAGCGCTGAGCCCGGCGTTCTGTATGGTACCGTCCGCGTTCAGTAAAGTGCTTGTGGCGCCCCCTATCTTATTGTCTCTGGATACGGTATTTATCAGCTTTTTAAGCCAGTTTTTGTCTACCTCGACATCATTGTTCAGCAAAACCACCCATTCGCCTTCTGATTTAAGTATGCCGGTATTGCAGGCCGCGCAATAATTGTTTATATTATTGATTATTATCCCGGCTTTTTTATAATGCCTTTTCAGGAATTTTACGGAATCATCTTCCGAGCCGTTATCCACCACTATAACTTCCATATTTTTCTGCGGGTATAACGTCCTGTACAGGGCGTCGAGGCATTTTTTCAAAAGATCCCTGCCGTTAAAATTAACTATGATTACGCTGACAAAAGGCTCTTTTTTAGACATCTGCTTTCTCCTTTCGGGATATCCCAATTCCAGCGGTGCTCTAAATAAACCGTGCCATGGTCCTGTTTATCCGAAATCATATTGAATTTATGCACAGCGTGGTCATAAGCAAGAAACGCCCTCTTATGAGCGTCCCAGGCGCCTATAGATACGTTGTAGCCTCCCGGAAGCAATTTCAACCTCGGGTAAAATAAGATCTCCGAATTCCGGCCTGTGGAAGTTATTTTCTTAAAAGAACCATGGCAATAAATCCTGTCTGAACGATAAACACCTATCCATAACACCAGGTCCATCAGGCCGGACTGTAATGAGGCGTCTATATTAAAATCTGCTTTTATCTTAAAATCCCTGTCCGTTAAAAAAACTCCGTCATTGTAATCATAATTATTCAGGAAGCTCAACGATTCGAATTTAATAAGCCCGTTATTCAACCGGCTTTCCCATTTATCCGCCAGGTAACCAAGGTCGGGCAGATGTCCCGGATCAAAAAACTCAGGAAACCGGAACCTGCTCCACCTGGCTGGGATGTTGAGCAGTTGTCCTAAACGAGGCTCGCCCGCCACTTCTAACTTATAACTGCCTTTATGATAATCGTAAGCCAGTGTTTCTTTCTTGTCCCAGATAGCGGCTGATATATAGTAAGTACCCGGCATAAGCGACAGTTTTTTGAATTCCAATTCAAACCTGCCCTGCCCTTTACGCATAGGTTCAATGGCAAGCCCGTCAAACTGGGTGTTAGGGCCGTAACAATAGACGCCGTCTTCCCTGAATATAGCCACCCCGAAATGAAAATTATCTATCTCTTTATTAACCGTGAAATCGCACCGGATCCTTATGCCCTCTCCGCTTTTTATCTTTTTTACTTTCCGGCCTAATTTATTCAATATGTCCAGCTCTTTTATGACAACCTCTTTTGTGCCCTCTTTCTTACCCCATTCTTCCATATCAGTGCTCCAGCGTTTCGTCTCCGTCACCATGGAGGAGCGCGTCCCTTCGGATAATATCTTCTTCTTAGACAAAAGTACCTGGTACTGTTCCACTATTTCTTTTGGGGAGCCGCTTGAGAGCACCTGGCCATCTTCCAGGAGGAATAACCTGTCGCAAAATCTTTCGGCTATCCTGGTATCCTGGGTGGCTATTATCATGGATTTACCCTGTCTTTTGAAATCCACCATTTTCTCGAAGCATTTTTTCTGGAAATATATATCGCCTACGCCCATGATCTCATCCGTAACCAGCACATCGAATCCCTTGTGGATCGCCACGCTGAAGCCCAGCCTCATCCTCATCCCGGAGGAATAGCTTCCGAGAGGCGCGTTTATAAAATCCCCCAGTTCCGAGAATTCCACTATATCCGCAAAAATTTTATTTATCTCCTCTTTATGCATGCCGAGAAGGCTGGCGTTAAGGTAAATATTCTCTTTTCCGGTCAGTTCATCCTGGAATCCCGCCCCGAGTGTCAATAAAGCCGATACCCTGCCCCTCGTTACGATCTCGCCTTCGCTGACAGGCATATTGCCCGCTATTATATTCAGCAAAGTGGATTTCCCGGATCCGTTCCTCCCTATGATCCCCACTATCTCTTCTTTGTTGATATTCATATAGACGTTCCTTAGCGCCCAGAAAGCCCCGTCCCTGGAATCACGGCCTCTTAAAACGTGTTTTTCATTCCGGGGTTCGTCTTCTATGAATTTATGGAATTTTCTTCCGGCGTTGTTCAGTCTTATTATTTCCTTGTTCATATATTCAAGTAATCCGAAAACTTTTTTTCGTATCTTTTAAACACAAAATACCCTGCCAGCAGGATAGCTATAGAAAACGCCGCGGGCACTATAATAGTATTCAGGACACCTGCTTCTTCCGGCATGGCGCCCATATAACCGTCGATAAAAACGATCCTGTATAAATTGCAGAAGCCTACCAAAGGGTTAAACATGTAGAGTTTTACAAACAGCGGGCTTGCCCTGTTTATCACTTCCTCTAAAACATACACCCCCGGCATCAGAAAAAATAAAGCGGAAAGCGCTATCTGGACGAAATATTCCGTGTCCCGGTATATGACCTGCAGTGCGGAAACCAGATACGCCAGCCCCGTTATCAGGCATGTATGGAACACTATTATAACAGGCAGGAAAATTATCAGCGGGCTGATCCTTATGTGGAACGCCAGGACGAACCCGGCGAGTACCGCCATTGTAGGCAGGAAATTTATCAGATTGGCGCATACAGTTGATAGGGGCAGCAGGTATTTAGGAAAAGCTATCTGGTTTATTATGTTCTTGCTCCCCAATATCGACCCGCTTGAGCCCTGCACTGCGGTGGCAAAATAGCTCCATGGGAGCACGGCTGTTATCAGATGTATAAAATACGGATACGGCCCGCTTGTCATACGCATGAAATCAGAAAACAGCACTTTATAAATAATGGCCATTGAGAAAGGCATGATCAGCATCCATAAGAACCCGAAAAAAGGTTTCCTGTAGCGTATTTTCAGGTCCCGTAATGCCAGTTCATAGATTAGATCTTTATATTTAAATAAATTATTCAAGCCTCACCCCATGCGCTCATAAGACTCTTTTGAAGAAACTCTCTTTTCCTTTTTTATCCAGTAACTGCCTGCTCTGTTATCTATTTTCCTGTCCAGCAGGTCTTTTCCTGAAAGTTTGAATATAAATGCTACGGGAGTAAATATAAGATAGAAAACCATCGAAAAGCTGATTACGCTTGTAAGCCATCCGATAAAGAGGATTATCCTGTCCAGGATCTTTTTTAAGGGCGTCAATATAGCAGGAAAGAGAATGGCCATTATAAAAACAGCGGAACCGGCTGCCGTAAACCATATGAAATATTCCCTCTGCCTGTAGAACAAAACCCATCCCAGTATGTTCAGCCCCAATCCTAGGCTAAGCCCGAATTTCCTCAATTCTTTATTCATATATCAACCCTAATCCAGTTCGAAATACTGCTTATTTTCCATCTTTTGTTCCGGCTGTAACTTTTTATCCAGCACAAAACTGCCCATCACAAGATAATCCATGCCGGTCCGCATAAAACATCTATAGGCGTCCTCGGGCGAGCATACGATAGGCTCCCCCCTGACGTTGAAAGACGTGTTTATTATCACAGGGCAGCCCGTATTTTCATATAACTCATTTATGAGGTCATAAAAAATCCCGTTCGTATTTTTTGACACAGTCTGCAGTCTCGCGGAATTATCCACATGGGTAACCGCGGGTATGTCAGATCGTATTACCTTGAGCCTGTCAAATCCCCCAGGTTCGCTTACACCTGTTTTCTTCAGATGGCTGTCTTTTACATTCGCTGTTAAAAGCATATAAGGGCTTTTACAATTTATATCGAAATACTCTCCTGCCTTTTCAGCCAGGACGCTTGGGGCAAACGGTCTGAAAGATTCCCTGAATTTTATTTTAAGGTTCATTCTTGATTGCATTTCTCCTGAGCGCGCATCCCCTATAATACTGCGTCCGCCTAAAGCCCTTGGCCCGAATTCCATCCTGCCCTGGAACCAGCCTATCACCTTTTCGCCGGCAATATAACCGGCCACGGTTTTCAATAATTCCGGTTTATCCAGTTTAATATGCGGTATTTTTTCGGCCTTGAGATAATTTTCTATATAATCGTCCGCATATTCAGGCCCCAGGAAAGAACCCTTTTGAAAATCTCCAGCCACGGCAGTGTCTCTTCTGTTGCCTATATACTTATACCATACTCTTAATGCCGCGCCTATTGCGCCGCCTGCATCCCCGGCCGCAGGCTGTATCCATATTTTCTCAAAGGGCCCTTCCCTCAGGACCCTTCCATTCGCCACGCAATTCAAGGCAACGCCGCCAGCCAGGCACAGGTTTTTCAGGCCGGTCAGTTTATATATGTGCCTTGCGGCCTTCAACATCGCTTCCTCGGTAACCGCCTGTATGGATCTTGCGAGATCCATATCAAGCTGTGTGATCGCCGTCTCGGGTTTTCTGGGAGGCCTGCCAAAAAGCCTGTCAAAATTTTTATTCGTCATGGTAAGGCCGGCACAGTAGTTAAAATACTTCATATTAAGTTTAAATGACCCGTCTTCCTTGAGATCGATCAACTCTTTTAATATCAGCTCCGTATATTTCGGCTCTCCATAAGGCGCGAGCCCCATCACTTTATATTCGGCGGAATTGACCCTGAATCCCGTATAATAAGTGAAAGCGGAATATAAAAGCCCTATGGAATGCGGGAATTTTATCTCGTACAGCAGTTCGAGATCATTATCCTTGCCCACGCCAAAACTTGTGGTAGCCCATTCCCCTGTTCCGTCTATCGTAAGTATAGCGGCTTCCTTGAAAGGCGACGGGTAAAACGCGGACGCGGCATGGGATTCGTGGTGCTCCATGAAAAGCACCTTGCCGTTATAATTTAATTTTTCGGAAATAAGCCCTGACATCCAGAGCCGTTCCTTAAGCCACACCGGCATGGCTTTGTTAAACGACCTGAAACCCGCAGGCGCGCAAGAGAGATAAGTCAATAATATCCTTTCAAATTTTAAAAGTGGTTTGTCATAAAAAACTGCGTAAGAAAGTTCCTCAACCTTTATGCCCGCTTCTTTCAGGCAATAATTAACGGCGTTTTCTGGAAAGTTAAAATCATGCTTCTTACGCGTAAAACGTTCTTCCTGCGCCGCAGCTATTATCTCGCCGTCCTTTATAAGCGCTGCGGCTGAATCATGGTAAAAACAAGAAATTCCCAAAATGTAAGTAGCCATAAACTTTAAACCTTAAACTTTAAACTCTCGGCTGTCTGTTTCCCTTCCAATATTACGTCTTCCATAGACATGTATTTCCAGCTCCCATACCTGCCTGCGGTATGGATATTGAATTTCTCCAGGTAATTCTTTATAGCCTGGACGGCATGGCGCCTCTTGGAATCATACAGCGCGTAACCGTACTTCAGATCTATCGGCAGGCAGATCTCCACATCGCTTTCATCCGAAATAACGCCGCATCTTTTAAGGTCTTTTATCGCGCGGGCAGGGGCTTCTTCCTTGTTTATCTTCTTGGCGTCCGAATACGCTATCTCGGCATATATAGAAGTCCTTTTTTCAGGCGCGACATCCATGGAAAAACTGGTAGGGAAACCTATCCTGTAAAAGATCACATCCTCCTCCGGATAGTAAACCCAGTGCTTCTCTGTGAGATTATCACTTTTCACGCCGAGGTTCAAAACGTAAATAGATGTCCATCTGAGCGCGGAAAACGCCTCTTTTATCTCGCGGGGCATATCTACCAGGAGCCCGGAAAGCTCAGGAAGAGGTATGGTAACAACCAGGTTCCTGTATTTCTTTATGGCCGCGTCCTCAAAGATCACTTCCTTCCTGTGCTGATCTATCGTAACGGCCTTTTTATTGACATGCGTATTTTTTATCCTTTCCGAAAATCCCTTTATAAGTTCGGAGATGCCTCCTTTAACTGGATACCAGAACCTGGAATTATAGCCGTACGGTTTGGTACTATCCGATATCGCGCCGGCAACAGTATCTTCCAGGTCTGGAACCGGCACAAATCCCTCCAGCCATTCACATGTCATCTCTTTCGGTTCAACCGTCCAGAATTTCCTGTTATAAGGAAGCATGAAATAATCCGCTATGCCCCTGCCAAATGTCTTTATTATCCAGTTCTCAAAATTCCCATTTGCGCCTGATGCGGAAGACGCGCTCGTGATCCTGGTCTTGATAAAATCCATAAGGCAGTCTTTTACGACAGGCTTCGGGAGGCCGTAGAAATTTGCCTGAAAAGGATAACGGGTAAACGCGCCTTTTGAATATATCCAGGCGTTCCGTTTGTGCGGCGCCAGGTTACCGTTCAATATCTCAGAAACCAGGTTGAACGCGTACTCGCTCCTGAAATGCAGCAGATGGCCGTCGTAATCAAAGGTGTAGCCGTCTTTACGTATAGACCTGGTCATCCCGCCTATTTCAGGCTCCTTCTCGAATACAGAATAGCCTCTTTTCAAATGATACGCCGCGCTGAGTCCGGCGAGGCCCGCGCCGAGAATAACAATGTCGTTGTTATTAAAAGATTGTTTCATAAAGTTCGCTTTCTAATCATTTACGCTCGCCATCCCCGCTTTCTTGCCTGCAAGGATAAACACTAATCCGACTATCACGAGAACGATAATACCCGTCAAATTCCCGCTGAAAGACACTATTATCGCCGCCAATGCCAGGAACGCGCTGAAAGCATACATTATCCATACGCTTTTTTTCACACTGTACCCCATAGTCACAAGCCGGAGCGCAAAATGATCTTTAGTCTTATCGAATATAGGCTTTTTCTTTTTTACGCGCATTATTATAAGAAACAGGGTGTCATAAACAGGCAGGCTCATCGCCAAAATAGGAGTCAAAAGCGCGACGGTCCTGTCTATTGGCGCGTAGTCTATATTTATGGCTATCATCGCGAGCACGAACCCCGAAAAAAGGCTTCCCGTATCCCCCATATAAACTTTGGCCGGAGGATAGTTGTATCTTAAAAAACCAAGGTGCGCGCCTATGAATGCCGCCAGGATGACGCAGGAGAACACATCCTTGCTTGCGGCCGCTATAATCAGCAGGCTTAAAGATATTATAATGACAAGGCCGGAAGTCAGCCCGTCCATTATATCGAGAAGATTGAACGCGTTAGTTATGAATAAAAACCAGGTTATAGTGATCAATATATTGGCCCAGCCAGGGACAAACGCTATCCTGGTGGAAAATCCGAAAAACATAAGGATCAATATGCCTGATAGTTCCCCTAATATTTTCAGCATAGGCCTCAGGTTTTTTATGTCGTCTATGAAACCGAGGAGCATTATGGCGAAACTGGATAATGCTACCGCGGAAAGTTTCACGGCGGGCATCTTGATAAAAAACAGGCTGGATAAAACAGCGGCGATAAAAGAGGCGTAGATAGCCGCGCCCCCTATACAAGGCTTCCCCTGTTCATTTTTCACGGGCTTTAATATATTAAATCTCTTTCCTATCCCGATGGTGACGGGAACTAATAAAAGGCTTAATATAAGAGAAAAAGAGCACAAGATTATGTAAAATAAAATCATGCTAACCTCCTGTAAAGATCATCCGTATTACGCGCCATGGCGCTGATATCAAAAGAATCATCTATTGATTCGAGCGCCTGTTTTTTCATCCTCAGAAAAGACTCCCTATCCCTGAGTATCTCCAATATCCTGTTGGATATATCTTTGTATTCCCCGGGCGTTGTGACATATCCGGTAAGGCCGTCCTTCACAAGTTCGCGCACGCATCCCGTATCGGTCGAGACAACAGGCTTGCCCTTACTGAGCGCCTCTATTATGGCAATGGGAAAACCTTCCCATTTGCTTGTCAGCGCCACTATGTCAACTATATCCAGTATCTCGGGTATATCCTTTCTCCAGCCAGTAAAAATAAATCTGCCGTTCAGCGAAGACTTTTCAAGTTCAGCTTTGCATCTATTTTTCAGGACACCGTCTCCTATCAATAAAAAATTGACGGTGGGCATTTTGTTGTATATATCTATGCACGCCTTGACGTAATCCAGGGGAGACTTTTGAGGTTTAAGGCAGGATATCATGCCCACAACAGGATCGTTGTTATCGATCCCTAATTCCCTCCTCTTGCCGGCTATGTCCGTGCTTGAATTTTTAAACCTGCGAAGCGGTATCCCGTATCTTATCAGTATGAATTTTTCTTCCGGCGCTATTTTATATCTCAAGCCCATCTCTATGTCTTTTTTGGAAACACAAACGATTTTCGCGGTAAATAAAGCGGTAATCCTCTCAAGAAATATATAAAATCTTTTTACCGGGACAGGCTGGTATTCATTAAAAGGCCAGCCGTGCACTGTGTGGACAATGGCGGGAACGCCGGCTAATAGAGCCGCCCATCTGCCGATTATGCCGGCTTTTGAGCTGTGGGTATGTATAATTTTAAACCTATTGCGTCTATATATATCATATATATGCATTAATGCTAATATATCTAGTATGGGATTAATGGGTCTTGCCAAAAAAGGCGAAAAATGCGTGGAAATATTTCCAAGATTTTCAAATTCATGTTTCAATATGCCGCGGGAAGAAGTGATTAAGGATATTTTATATCTATCTTTTGGAAGGCTGGAAATAAGGTTCAGGGTGGAAAGCTGCGCCCCGCCCAGCTCAGGCTTTGTTATGACATGGCATATACGCATAATTGCCTGTTAGTTTAGCAAAA
>JBAZEP010000037.1:0-15376 GCA_041653835.1 Candidatus Omnitrophota bacterium | reverse complement strand
CGTCGCGCACGTCGGGAAGGGCGCGTCCGACGATAACGCTCATGGCGTAATTCAGGTAAGCATCCTTTACTTCTTCCTCAATGTATACAGGGACGACCTTTTCGTTTCTCGCGTACATAACCTGCTTTTCCTTTCCTTCTCTCTTTTGACCGCCGAAACGGCGGTCGGCCTGCTGTATTGAATCCGGTTAAACGTCCAGGTTTTTAACCTGGTGCGCGTAATCCTCGATAAACTTCCTGCGCGGATCGACCTGGTCTCCCATGAGCACCGTGAATATCTTATCCGCTTCCACCGCGTCCTCGAGCGCGACCTTAAGCATCGTGCGCTTTTCCGGGTCCATCGTGGTGTCCCAAAGCTGTCGGGGGTTCATCTCGCCGAGACCTTTATACCGCTGTATATGCATTCCCCTGGTGGCATGGGCAGTAACGTGCTCCAGCAAGGTTTTGAGGGAAGAAAAATCGCTGTGCTGCGAATCGGCGGATATCCGAAACAAGTTTTTTTCTTTCCCCGCATCTTCTTTCTCTTCTTCCTTGCGTTCCTCCCTAACGTATGTATTTATGTCCAGCCCGAGCTTGTCCAGCCGGGAAGCGATCTGTTCTATATCTTGCGCCTCGAATATCTCCAGCATGTCGTTTTCATCGTCTTTTTCCTGTCCGCCGCCGGTCAACTCGGCCAGCTCGTCGTCTGAATAAAGGAATTTCTCCTCGCCGTCGGCGAGGAGCCTGTAAACAGGCAGTTTTCCGGTCTTTTTATTGCGGCAGCTTAGATAACGGCGAAAATTCACGTTCTTTTTCCCCAGCAGTTTCTCGAATCGTCCCAATTCCACAAGACAAGCGAGAAGTTCCTTGAATTGATTGTCGGTAAAGGTCTGTTTGTCTTTCAGCCTCATAAACTGACACCCTTCGCGGCCGAGATCCAGAAGCAGATCGTTCATCTGCTGTTCCGTCTGGATATACTCCTCTCTCTGCCCCCGTTTTATCTTGTAAAGCGGCGGCTGGGCTATGTAAATATATCCATCCTCCAGCAGTTTGGGTATCTGACGGAAGAAAAGGGTCAGGAGCAGGGTACGTATATGCGAACCGTCCACGTCGGCATCGGCCATCAGCACTATTTTATGATAACGCAGCTTGGCGGCGTCGAATTCCTCCCCGACGCCGGTCCCCAGGGCGGTAATAATAGTGCGTATCTCTTCGTTGGAAAGTATCTTGTCCAGGCGGGCTTTTTCCACGTTCAATATTTTTCCCTTTATCGGCAATATTGCCTGAAAGCGGCGGTCGCGCCCCTGTTTTGCCGAACCGCCGGCGGAGTCGCCTTCAACTATGTAAAGTTCGCACAAGACCGGGTCCCGTTCGGAACAATCGGCCAGCTTCCCCGGCAGTCCGCCGGATTCCAGCGCGCTCTTGCGCCGTGTCAACTCCCGGGCTTTCCTGGCCGCGTCGCGCGCGCGCGAAGCCAGAATCACCTTGTCCACAATCTTGTTGGCCACCGACGGGTTTTCCTCGAAAAAACTGCTCAGGGAATCGAATACCGCCGAAGCTGTGAGCCCTTCCGCCTCGGAATTGCCGAGCTTGGTCTTGGTTTGTCCCTCGAATTGCGGATTGGGTATCTTGACGGAAATCACCGCTGTTAACCCCTCACGCGTGTCTTCGCCGGAAATGGTAATCTCGTTTTTCAGAAGATTCTTGTTCTTGGCATACTGGTTCAACGCCCTGGTAAGCGCCGACTTAAAACCGGAGAGATGCGTTCCTCCTTCGATCGTATTTATGTTGTTGGCGAAAGAAAAAAGGTTTTCTGAATAACCGTCGTTGTATTGAAGGGCCGCCTCAAGATATATCCCTTCTTTTTCCTTGCCGAAGTAAACCACCTTGTTGTGCAGCGGGTTTTTGTTCTGGTTGAGGTATTCCACAAACGACATGATCCCGCCTGAAAATTTGAAAATCGTTTCTTTTTCCTGGCGTTCGTCTTTAAGGAGAATCTCCAGTCCTTTATTGAGAAACGCCAATTCTCTTAAACGCTGCGACAGAATATCATAGGAATACTCTATATTCTTGAATATCTCCTTGTCCGCCTTGAAAGTGACCTTGGTGCCGGTAGATTTAGCCTTTCCTATAACCGTCAGTTTAGAAACCGTTCTTCCTTTCTCATACCGCTGATGATATATCTGCCCGTCGCGCTTAACCTCGACTTCCAGCCATTCGGACAGCGCGTTGACGCAGCTGACTCCCACGCCGTGCAGTCCCCCTGAGACTTTATAAGCCGCGTGGTCGAATTTGCCGCCCGCGTGCAGGGTGGTTAGAACGACCTCGACCGCCGGTTTTTTCTCGGTCTTGTGCATATCCACCGGGATACCGCGTCCGTTATCGCTCACGCTGACGCTGTTGTCAGGGTGTATCGCGACCTCTATTTTATCGCAGACGTCGGCCAGCGCCTCATCTATGGAATTATCCACCACTTCATAAACCAGATGATGCAGCCCGCGCGTCGATGTATCGCCTATGTACATGGCCGGCCTGCGCCTCACCGCTTCCAGGCCTTCAAGCACCTGTATTTTGGTAGAATCGTAATTTTTACTGGAACCGGATGTTTCCATTTTCACCGCTTCTTTCTCCTTATTGTCTTTTTTATCTGCTTTTGCCATTTCCCTTCCCTCGCGTTACCGCTCTTTTAACCGACAATTTGAACCGAATGTCTTTTATCCCCGCCGAGGGACAAACCCTGCGCGCCTTCTCCAGCAATTCGTTCTTCTTCATCCCCAACTGGAACATCCATCCGGTGGAATCCACGCTTATAAAGAGCACGCCTCCCCGGCATCCGTGAAATTCTACGTGAGGGAGTTCTTTCTGCTCCAGTATCTTGGGTATTATATCTTCGGGATTTTCCGAGGGCAGAGACGCTTTTTTTTTCTCCAGCGCGCAGAGCACCGCGCCGAGGGTTTCCTTTATTTTTTCCATTTTACCCCAGACGCATCGGAAGAACAATATAAATGTACCCGTCCACCCTTATCACGCCAGGTTTTTCCCCGTCGGTCAACTCAAAATTCAACTTTCCCTCTTCCAGGTTCTTTAAAACATCCATAAGATAATTCGGGTTAAAACCTATCATTATTTCCCGGCCCTGGTAATCCACCGGGACTTCTTCGCGCGATTCTCCAATATCCGGAGTGGATTTCGACACTACCATCTTGTTTTTGAAAACCTCGAATTTCACCGCCTGATAATCGGGGGTGGAGAGTAATGAAGCCCTGCGCACTGCCAGTAGGAACTGTTCCCTGGAAACCTGCATTTTGGTATCGGACGGGGCAGGTATCACCTGCCGGTAATCCGGGAACTCCCCCTCTATCAATCTGGATATCACCACCACGGAATCGAGATCAAAAAGCACCTGATTGTTGCCGAGTATGAGAGAAACTTCTTTACCCTCCGATAAATTACGGTTTAATTCATGGATGGTTTTTATCGGCACAATTACTTTGACAGTCTTATCGAACGATTGTTTCAGTTTTCTCTCTATGACGGCGAGCCTTTTGCCGTCGGTGGCGACAAGAGTCAGCGAATTGTTTTCTATTTTGAATAATATCCCGTTTAGTATATAACGCGTTTCGTCGAAAGACACGGCAAAAGATGTCAAAGCCAGCATCTCTTTTAATATCCCCTGCTCCATCTTCACCGCTTCTTTGTCTTTAAACTCCGGCAGTTTGGGAAACTCTTCTTTCGGCAATCCTATTATTTTAAATTGGCAGTTTTCTGTTTCAATCAAAACAAGGTTGTTTTTTTTGGTATTAATCGTGGTGACGGCGGTCCCGGGCAGCTCTCTTATAATATCACCGAAACGTTTAGCCGGAACGGAAACGGAACCTGTTTCCAAAACATTCACAGGAATTACACAGCTTATTCCAATATCGAGATCGGTGGCGGTTAATCTTAACGAATTGTTCCCGGTTTCAAGCAAAATATGAGATAATATAGGTAAGGCTGCTTTAGAACTAATGATATTCTGTACAGCCTGGATGCCTTCCAATAAAACAGACTTATCCACAGAAAATTTCATTTTAGGCTCCTTTTACTATTACTACTTTTTTTATTGAAGAAAAGGAATCGTATAAGTATTAATACCGCGACAAATATGTTAATAGAAACAAAAACAATTGTCGTTTCAATGTATTACAACTTTAACATCTTTTGAATAACCAGTGATTTTATTGTTGAATGATCCGAATAACCTTACTCACTTGATTTTTTAAATCAGGATTATTTATTAAATCATTTTTTATTTTGTTATAAGAATACAAAACCGTAGTATGATCTTTTCCTCCAAAAGACGCTCCAATTTCAGGTAAAGACATCTCCGTCAACTCTCTGCTTAAATACATCGCGATCTGTCTTGGTATAACGATATTTTTATTTCTTTTTTTTGTCCTTAATTCGCTCAAAGTGATGCCAAATTCTTCCGAGACGCAGCGCTGAATAAAATCGACGGTAATCAATTTTTGCGGTTCTCTCATTAAGTCTTTTAATATTTCTTTCGCCAATTCAAGTGTAATCGCTTTTTCCTCCAGCAAAGAATAAGCGATCGTGCGTATCAGCGCGCCTTCCAATTCCCGTATATTTGTTTTTATAAGCTGGGCGATGAAAAAAATCACCTCGTCGGGAACTATTACCGGTTCTCTTTCCACTTTTTTCTTTAATATAGCCACCCTTGTTTCCAGATCCGGAGGCTGTATATCCGTGGTCAATCCCCAGTTAAATCTAGATACAAGACGTTCCTGCAGATTATTGATCTCTTTCGGCGGGCGGTCCGAAGAGATAATAATCTGTTTGTGCGCATCGTAAAGAGCGTTGAAGGTGTGAAAAAACTCTTCCTGAGTCGATTCCTTACCCGCGATAAAATGGATGTCGTCAATCACTAACACGTCCACATTCCGGTATTTCTGGCGGAAAGCCGGCGTCGAATGGTGCTGAATGGCGTCAATGAGTTCGTTGGTGAATTTTTCCGAAGACAAATAACATATTTTTCTCGGCGCGTCGCTTTTACTCCTTATATGATGGCAGATGGCCTGGATTAAGTGCGTTTTCCCCAGCCCCACCCCTCCGTAAATAAACAAAGGATTGTATATCTTTGCCGGAGATTGGGCCACTGC
This sequence comes from Candidatus Omnitrophota bacterium, assembly GCA_041653835.1. GTDB lineage: Bacteria > Omnitrophota > Gorgyraeia > Gorgyraeales > Gorgyraeaceae > UBA10183. The sequence continues at coordinate 10,239 of JBAZEP010000037.1, read as the reverse complement.
GAGGGAATATGCGTGAGAATGCCGATTGGACGGTCCTATTACGAAATTCTCGAAGGTGTAGCGCGGATTCAGCGCCAGTCCGTCGGACGGAGCGGTATGTCCGGGATAAACTTCTTTCGGTTTTTCAGGTTGATGTTGTGGTTCGCCTCCGGTCTCGATCTGTATAGAGGCGCCGGCGGAAAGAAAAAGCCTTGCCGCCTCTTGTATGTGTCCCCCATAGTTCTTTTCCACCCATTCCCGGAAAAAGGTATCGGGGGCTTTCAATATCAGGGTATCTGTACCTTCAAACCTATGCTGCAGCGGTTTGATCCATGTTTCGAAAGCCGTCTCTCCTGCGCGCTCTTTTAAGAAAGCGGTTATTTTAAGCCAGGGATCTTCGCGGGTAATATTCATTGCCGGGTAATTTACAGAATTAACAGATTATCCACATCTTTAATAAATCTGTGGATATGTTGTTTTGCAGGTGTTATCTGCCGGATTTTAATGACAAATAATTATACTGCAATTGAAAAAGCAGTCAATAAATATTGTTGCTTGACCAGGAATTTTTTGTGTGATAAAATCTTTTTCTACACGCCAAACTTTAATGCTTGACTGAAGTTAGAGTTCTGATATAATCAATCATTATTTTATACTTCGACGGAGCTAAAGCCGTGCCTTTTAGGCCGGGGCGCGTCGAATTGATTTTTTCTCAACCCGTCAAAAAATGGAGCGACAATGAAGAAACATTTGACGACGCCATCTAAACGCGTAGGTAAAAGGAAGCACGGTTTCAAGAAACGGATGTCCACAAAAGGCGGCAAAAAAACGTTAGCTCGTCGCCGGCAAAAAGGAAGGAAAAGGCTGTCTATTTAATGACCCGGAAAATCTGTCTGAGCGTTATAGATATCTATCAAATGTATATCAGAGGATTTTTTCCGGCATGCTGCCGTTTTACACCTACTTGTTCGGAATATGCCAGGCTGGCGTTTCTACGTTACGGTTTGCTCACCGGCGGCCTGAAAACCCTGTTCCGCATATTAAAATGTCAACCATTTAATCCGGCTTCCGGATACGACCCCTTAAAATAACTATGGAAAAAAGACTAATTTCTGCAGTAGTCATTTCTACCTTGATTTTAATCATTTGGTCCGGCGTAACAAAAAAATACTATCCTGTTGGTAATAAAGTAGTTACATCAAAAAACGTCGCAGTTCAGTCTCATAGACCAATAGTGAACACTCCACGGCCGGAAATTAATATTAATGAGTTACTCTCTTTTAACAATGACCACTTCACCGCTTATTTTATTGAAAAAGACGCGGCGATCTGGGAAATTGTTTTTAAAAAATATAAAGACTCCGGCCTGAATTTAAAACACGCTTTCTTGCTGGAAGATAATAGTTTAACATTTAAAAAATCGACGCTCAACCTGAATTCCATTGCTTTTACTGCTACCGATAAAGAGAAGAGAATAGATAAGGTATTTAAGTTTGATCCTAAGAATTATGCATTAAATGTTGAAATAATTGTTGAAAACATATCTGCTAATCCTATAGAATTTCGTATCCCATTAATATTAGGGGAGTTTACGATTAGTAATGATAACCAAGGACGGTTTGATAAACTTACTATTTCCAGCCAGGATAAAATTAAACATTTGAATCTACGCAAAACAGCCACTTTTCAAAATATAAGCTTTATTGCTTATGGGGATAGATATTTTACTGTAATATTAGGTGTTCCAGCGCGGCTGCTTAAAGCCCAAGTTAATCCTGCAGGACCGAATAGCACAGAAATTGCGCTTTTAGACGAAAAAATGACGCTTTTACCGAGACAAAAAGAAGTTCTTCAATATAGCACATATATAGGCCCGCAGGATAGTAAGACGATAGCTTCAGTAAATAAACAATGGTCTGCGGTAATAAATTTCGGCATGTTTGATTTTATAGCACAGTTGTTATTGCAAATGTTGGAATTTTTCTATCATATAGGCCATAATTGGGGGGTTGCGATCATCCTGCTCAGCGTGGCTATTTATCTTATTTTATTCCCTTTATCGATCAAGCAGTTAAGATCAATGAAGCAGATGCAGGAATTACAGCCTAAAATAGAAGAACTACGTAAAACATATAAAGATAATCCCCAACGTTTAAATAAAGAAATAATGGAATTATACCGCAGGCATAAGATTAATCCTTTGGGCGGTTGTCTGCCGGTTTTGTTGCAAATACCCGTGTTTTTTGCTTTATATCAGGTTTTAATTCGCTCCGTAGCACTTAAAGGAGCGAAATTTTTCTGGATTCAAGATCTTTCTTTACCGGATAAAATAATCTCATTACCAGGGACATTCCCTTTAATCGGCAATTCAATTAATATATTACCCATTTTGATGTCGGTAAGTATGTTTTTTCAGCAGAAGTTATCTTCTGCTACGCAGATGAGCTCTTCTTCCGAACAACAAAAAATGATGCTCATCCTTTTCCCTATAATTTTTGTGTTCATCTTTTATAACATGCCCGCGGGTTTAGTTTTGTATTGGTTGATTAATAATATTTTGATGTTAGTGCAACAGGTTAGGATGAACCGTATCAACAAGGCAGGAACAGTATCATAACCGTATCAAAAACGAAGAGGCAACCGTATAACCGTATCATGGAAGACGCTAAGGATATTGAAAGTTATGAATTTGAAGGAAATAGTTTTGAAGACGCTATTCAGCAAGCTTTGACAAAATTAAAGATTCCTAAAGAAAAGCTGAATGTAGAAATCCTTACTGAAGGAGCTAAAGGATTATTTGGCATGCCGGGGGTCAAGCCGGCACGTATTAGAGTCAGTATAAAGAAAAATTAGCATATGTTCCGCGTGGAACAGGACAAGATATGGGAAGAATAATCGCTGTATGTAATCAAAAAGGGGGTACTGGCAAAACTACCACGGCCATAAATATAGCGACTTATCTGGCCTTGGCAGGGAAACGGGTTCTCTTGCTTGATTTGGATCCGCAGGCGAATGCCACAAGCGGTTTAGGAATAAATAAGCACGATATTAAAAGGAGTACTTATCATATTTTGCTGGAAGAAATAGGTTTAGCGGAAGTCGTTATGCCTACCCTGGTGAAAAATCTAACACTTGCTCCAGCAAATGTGGATTTGACCGGTGCCGAGGTAGAATTGGTTGGGGCGCTGGGCAGAGAATATCGTCTGAAGAATATCCTTGCACATGAAAAAGAGAAATATGACTTTGTGATAATCGATTCCCCGCCTTCATTAGGTTTATTGACAATTAATGGGTTATGCGCGGCGAATACGGTTTTAATACCGGTGCAATGTGAATATTATGCCTTGGAAGGCTTAACCCAATTAATGAATACCGTAAGCCTGGTTCGCAAACATCTGAATCCGGAATTAGAGATAGAAGGTGTATTGATGACCATGGCCGATTTCCGTACCAATCTGACAAAAGAGGTGATAGAAGAAGCCCGGAAATTTTTTAAAGACAAGGTATTCAATTCGGTTATTCCCCGTAATGTACGACTTACAGAGGCACCCAGCTATGGTAAACCGATTGCAGTTTATGATAAAGATTCCATAGGAGCTGCCAAATATGAAGAGTTAACACAAGAGATCCTACAGGGGGCAGTTGTCAAACCTGTTACCGGCAATAGTGAGAATGGGGTTCTCCTGGAGTAATATTTTGTCTGTATTTTTGTAGGCAGAGAAGTCGAAATTTACATAGTGGACGCAGAGGATAAAACATCAGGAGGCTTAATGGAGAAAAAGGCTTTGGGCAAAGGGATCGGGGCTTTAATTCCACCTGCACCGGTTATTCCTTTCAGTAACGATTCAACGGTTACCTCTGCGGGGGGGACTATCGGCAACAGCGTTACCTATTTGCCGATGTCAGCTATTAAACCTAATCCTTTACAACCCCGCGATACTTTTGATTCGCAAAGCCTGGAAGAGCTTACTCAGTCCATAAAAGAAAAAGGCATATTACAGCCGGTATTAGTCCGCCAACAGGGAGATGTTTATGAGCTTATAGCCGGAGAACGGCGCTATAGAGCAGCTAACTTGTTGAATCTCAAAGAGATACCTGTTATTGTCCGCAATGTTGATGACCGGGATTCCTTGGAATTGGCATTGATAGAAAACATACAAAGGGAAAATCTTAATGTTATTGAAGAGGCGCGGGCATATCAATATCTGGTAGAGAAGTTTTCGGTAACCCAGGAAGAATTGAGCGATGTGCTCGGCAAGGCCCGGGCTACTGTAGCTAACATATTGCGGTTATTAAAGTTACCGCAAGAAATCCAAGAAGAGATTAAGAAGGGGCGCATATCTTACGCCCACGGAAGAGCGCTTTTAGAGGTGCAGGATATCAATCAACAGCGCAAGCTGGTGCAGGACATTATAAGTAAAGGCCTGTCCGTTCGAGAACTGGAGACGCTGTTAAAAAGCGGCCGCTCTTCTCTGGGCCCCATAAAGAAGAGACATTTAAAGCCGGCTGTGGGAGACGCCATGGTTTCCGTACTGGAGGAAGAACTCCAGCACATACTCGCTACCAAGGTTAGGATAGTGAAGAAAAAGAAACGGGGTTCGATAATCATCGAATTCTATTCATCAGAAGATATGAAACGACTCAGCGATAAAATCAAACAGGCATTCTCATCATAAGTCCCCGGAAGGAGAGACAGCTATGGACAACCAGGCGATATTGATATTGATAAAACCGGACGGATTGAAAAAGTCGCTGACGGGAAATATTCTTACCCGGCTTTCCGAGACCAAACTGGAGATTGTCGCCGCCAAGATGGTCAGAGTATCGAGGGAACTGGCTGCGGCTCATTACCAGCATTTGAAAGACAAGCCGTTTTTCCCGGAGCTTATAAGCTATTTACAGGGGGAATTGCATAACCGCCGTAAAGTAATGGCCCTTGTTTACTGGGGCCCGGACGCCATCACCAAATGCCGGCAGCTCGCCGGAGCGACCAATCCTGAAGAAGCGGATCCTACGACTATCCGCGGGTCTTACGGCCGGATCACCACCAAAGGACTTTACGAAAACGTGGTGCATGTGTCCTCGAGTCCTGAAGAAGCGGAGCGCGAGATAAAACTCTGGTTCCGGCCGGAGGAGATAATAGTCGAGCTCTACCCGGCCAGGGAAAGTGTAGAGAAAGAGAAGAGAACGCGCGCCTGGATTTAAAATCAAGGCGCGAAAATCTCCGGTTTTCATCAGTAGATTATACCTTATCGAAAAAGAAAACTCGGGTTTATTCCCGGGCAGTTTCACCATTCCATATCCCACTTCGTCTGCGGAGAGCGAGAGGAGAGTTGAGTTATGATCAGCAGTATGACCGGTTTCGCCAGTAATGAATCCCCGCTGGAACCCTGCGGCAGGATTTGCGTGGAGTTACGCAGCATCAATCATAAGTTCCGCGAAGTATCATTGCACCTGCCGGAAGGTTTTCTTTCCCTGGAGGAGCGCATCAAGAAGGGGATTGAATCCAAGGTAAAACGCGGCAGGATCACCTGCGTGATTTCGATAACCGGCGGCGCGGCCAACAAGATTTTCGTAAACCGGAAACTGTTGAAAAATTATCTCGCGGAGCTTCACCATATCAGGAATGAATTCAGGATCAGCGATAATATCCGCATGGTCGAATTGATCAATCTTCCCGGGATCCTTTCTCTGGAAGAAAGTACATTGTCCAAGAACAAGATATGGCCCAGTTTGAAGCATCTCCTCTGCAAATCGGTGCAGGACTTGCTGAAGACAAGGCAGCGCGAAGGCAGGGCCATAGCCGGTTACCTGAAGTTGCGCGCTAAAAAGCTGGAGCGTTTTCTCAAAAATGTGAAATCCCGGTACTCCGAAAGCGTCAAGGCCAAGCTGGCCGTCTTGCGCAGCGACGACGAGAAAGCGTCTTTCCTGAAAGACGCCGATATCAGCGAAGAGATGGAGCGGCTGGCTTTTCATATCAAGAACCTCACGAGGAAACTTTCGGCCAGCGGCGCGGTAGGGAAAGAAGTGGATTTCATCGCCCAGGAGATGCAGAGAGAGACCAATACCATGGGCGCGAAATCGAGCGACACGCGTATTTCGGCGCTCGTCGTTCAGATGAAAAGTCAGATAGAGAAGATACGCGAACAGGCGCAGAATATAGAATAGCCCGGGAAACAGGTGAAAGCGGCCCTCGACAGACAAAAGAAAGGCAAAGACGGGTTTATTTTTATAATCTCCGGTCCTTCAGGGTCGGGGAAAACGACCCTTGCCAGGCTGCTGCTGAAGCAGAGAAATGCCTTTCGCGGCAGGCTGGTAAAATCCGTGTCTCTGACCACACGCAGGCCGCGTTCGGCGGAAAAACCCGGCAGAGACTATTTCTTTGTCGGCAAAGAAGAATTTTTGCGGCTGCGCAGGGATAAAAAAGTCCTTGAATGGACAAAATATTTGGAGTATTATTACGGCACCCCTAAAGAGTTCGTAGAGAGCTGTTTAGACAAGGGGAAGTATCTTTTGATGTGCCTGGATCACAAAGGCGCGATGCGGGTGAAGAAGGCGTATCCGCGCCGCAGCGTGAGCGTTTTTCTCCGGCCGCCTTCCCTGCAGGTGCTGGAGCGCAGGATCCGCGGCCGCTGCAGCAGCACCTCTGAAGAAGAGATAAAGAAGAGGATGCTAAAAGCGAGGCGCGAAATGCGGCTGTGCGGCAGGTACGACCATTGCGTGGTGAACGGAGATTTAAAACACGCGTTAAAGGATTTAAAAAAGATCATCGGCAGCAGCGTAACGCGCGCAAAAGGAAAGGTTTAACGAATGGAACATTTTGATGTGCAGAGTATGGTTGCGAAAACAGAAAATTCGATATATAAGCTTGTTGTGCTGGCTTCTAAAAGGGCCCTTGAGATCTCCGAGGGCCAGCCGAAACTGATACAAGCCACTTCAGTCAATCTGAAGCCTTCCATCATAGCTCTGGCCGAGATTTCCGCCGGCAAAATACAGGTAGCGACGGACAAAAATGGCGGGTAGGAAGAACGTCATTCTCGGCATAACTGCCGGCGCGGCAATCTATAAGGCATGCGAGATCGTGCGCAGGCTGAAAGAAGCCGGTTTCAACGTTATCCCGGTGCTTACCGAAGAGGCCGCCGAATTGATCAATCCGCTGTTATTCCGGGCTTTAAGCGGAAATAAGGTATATTATAAACTTTTCGACGGGGGAGAGGATTGGGAGATCGAGCATGTTTCCCTCGCGGACAAAGCCGACATAATACTCGTGGCGCCGGCGACCGCCAATTTGCTCGGGAAGATAGCCGCCGGGATTTGCGACGATCTGCTGAGTTGCGTTATCGCCGCCAGCAGGGCGCCGGTTTTTTTCTGCCCGGCGATGAACGAGAACATGTATTTGAACAGGATCACGCAGGGGAACATCGCCAGGCTGAAGGAATGCGGGTATAAATTCATCGGGCCCAAAAAAGGAATGCTCGCCTGCGGGAAAAAAGGGACCGGCTGCCTTGAGGACGTAGAGGTTATCGTCGGAAAGGTCAAGGCCTGTCTGTTGTCCAGCCGCTAAGACGGCGCCCGGAAGATTGCGGCGGCATAGCCAAGTGGTAAGGCAGTGGTCTGCAAAACCACTATTCAGCGGTTCGAATCCGCTTGCCGCCTCCAAGTTTAATAAATGTACCGGGCCGGGGTGGCGAAATTGGCATACGCACGGGACTTAAAATCCCGCGACCGCAAGGTCTTAAGGGTTCAACTCCCTTCCTCGGCAGTAGTGCGTTGTTAAATAAGTTTCTTAAACAGCGCATGGAGCAATCGAGAGTCGAAAATCGAGATTTGAGTCGATGGAAGTTTTCGATTATCAAATCCACGGCAGAAAACAAATTCAGTCGGGCTCATAGCTCAGTTGGTTAGAGCGTCACGTTGACATCGTGAAGGTCAGGGGTTCGAGTCCCTTTGGGCCCACCATTGAATCGGCGAAGATTACCCTGCAAAGTGCCGGAAAAAACGAAAGAATTTTTCCGAGTTTCTACGGCGCAGGGTTATTCAGGAAAGAAACCGCTGACTTTAGTCCGCGGAGGATTCATTTATGGACAATATGGACATAGAGGTATTAAGGCATTCTTGCTCCCATATCATGGCATATGCCGTTCAAGAGTTGTGGCCGGGGACAAAACTCGGCATAGGACCTGCCATAGAAGACGGGTTTTATTATGATTTCGACAGGAAGGAGCCTTTTGCCGAAGAAGACCTCGCGCGCATCGAGGATAAAATGCGCGAGATCATCTTCCGCGACGAGCCTTTCATTGCCGTAAAGATGGATAAGGACGAGGCGCGAAGGCTGTTTTCCGGGCTGCGGGAAGATTATAAACTGGAATTGCTCAAAGAGATACCGGGCGATGAAGTCACCGTGTACAGGACCGGGGAAAAATTCGTGGATTTATGCCGCGGTCCGCACGTCCCTTCCTCGGGGAGTATCAAGGCTTTCAAACTCGTTTCGCTTGCCGGCGCTTACTGGCACGGGATAGAGACTAATCCGATGCTGCAAAGGATTTACGGGGTCTGTTTTGAGCAAGAGAGCCAGTTGCAGGAGCATCTGCGCAACATTGAGGAAGCGAAAAAACGGGATCACCGGAAACTCGGCCCGCAGTTGGGGTTGTTCGACATTTATCACGAGGAAGCCGGCGCCGGACTGGTCTTTTATCATCCTAAAGGCGCTGTCCTGCGCAGTATCATAGAAGATTACGAAAAGAAAGAGCACCTGCGCCGCGGGTACCAGATGGTGATCACCCCGCATATAATGCAGGCGGGGCTGTGGAAGACTTCCGGGCATTACGATTATTACAAAGAGAACATGTATTCCTTTCCGATCGAGGGAAAAGAGTATGTTCTCAAGCCGATGAACTGCCCGGGACATATCCTGATATACAAATCCAGGATACGCAGTTACAGAGAACTGCCTCTGCGGCTTTTTGAACTCGGAACCGTGTACAGGCATGAAAAGGCGGGCGTTATGCACGGTCTCCTGCGCGTGCGCGGTTTTACCCAGGATGACGCGCATATCTTTTGTCTGCCCGAGCAGTTGAAGAGCGAGATCCAGGGGATAATAGATTTCGTGTTCGACACTATGAAAGTTTTCGGATTCGATTCTCTCGGCATAGAGCTGAGCACCAGACCGGAAAAATATATAGGTTCGGAAAAAGACTGGGAAACGGCGACATCCGCCCTGGAAGGCTCGCTGAAGGAACGCGGCGTGGCTTACGACATCAACCACGGCGACGGCGCTTTCTACGGGCCGAAGATAGATATCAAGCTGAAAGACGCTTTGAAACGAACCTGGCAATGCGCCACCATACAATGCGACTTCACCCTGCCGCAGCGTTTCGGACTGGTTTACGCCGACGCCGACGGCTCGCAGAAACAGCCGGTCATGCTGCACCGGGTGGTATTGGGCAGTCTCGAGCGGTTTACCGGCGCCTTGATTGAACATTACGGAGGGAGTCTTCCTTTGTGGCTTTCTCCGGTGCAGGTGATACTTGTGCCGTTGAAAGAGGAGCAGGATGTCTACGCGGCGGAGACCGCTAAAATCCTGGAGACAGCCGGAATAAGAGTGAAAGTGGACGGGCGCAACGAAACTTTGAATAAACGTATTCGGGAAGCGGAACTGGAGAAGGTTCCGTATGTTGCCGTTATCGGCGGACGGGAAGCGGAAAATAACACCGTTTCCCTGCGGAAAAGAGGGGCCGGAGACCTGGGCGCGCTGTCCCGTGATAAATTCCTGGAACTGCTTGAGCAGGAGGCCAGGGAGCGAAAATAAGTCCGCGCGGGTGCGCGGAATCAAACATTCAGCGCGGTTGTCGGGCGCGGCATGAAACCGGCGCGCAACGGCCGCGGGAAGGAGGGATGGTAAGATAAAAAAGTTCATCAGAATCAACGATAAAATAAGATCTTCGCAGGTTCGTCTGATAGGCCCGGAAGGAAATCAGCTCGGGATAGTGTCGATACAAAAAGCCATGGAATTGGCCGCTCAAAGCGAGCTGGATCTGGTAGAGGTCGCTTCAGGCGCCGTTCCTCCGGTCTGCCGCATCTTAGATTTCAGCAAATTCAAATACGACCAGGAGAAGAAGGAACGGGAAGCGAAAAAACACCAGAAGATGGTCCGTCTCAAGGAGATTCGTCTCAAGCCGAACATAGACCAGCACGATTACAAGACCAAGCTGAAGCAGGTTTTGGATTTCCTGAAAGACAAGAACAAAGTCAGGATCAATC
>JBAZEP010000036.1:0-15903 GCA_041653835.1 Candidatus Omnitrophota bacterium | reverse complement strand
AAGGCTGTTTTCGTGGGAACAGGCGCGGGCCTTCCGAGCTTCATGAATATACCCGGGGAAAACCTCAACAGGGTTTATTCTTCGAACGAGCTTCTTACAAGGGTAAATCTTATGAAGGCGTACCTGTTTCCCGAATATGAAACGCCTATAAATATAGGCAAGAAGGTCGCTGTCGTAGGAGGTGGCAATACTGCCATGGATTCCGCCAGGGTTTCATTGAGGCTTGGCGCTGAAAAGGTCTGCATCGTCTATAGAAGGACGGAAAACGAGATGCCTGCCAGAAAAGAAGAAAGAGAGAACGCGAAAGAAGAAGGCATAGAATTCCGCATACTTACCCTGCCCGTAAGAATAAACGGGGATGAAAAAGGCTTTGTAAAGAGCATGGACTGCGTGAAGATGGAGCTTGGGGCGCCTGATGAATCAGGCAGGAGAAGGCCTGTGATAATAAAAGGCTCTGAATTCACAATGGACGTGGACACGGTCATTGTAGCGATAGGACAGAGCCCCAACCCTGTGTTTTTAAAAGCCACGCCTGAACTTGCCTTGGATAAATGGAGCAAGATAATAATAGACCCGAAGACCCAGGCAGCCAATATAAAAGGCGTTTACGCCGGCGGGGACGCCACAGAAGGCGATGATACAGTAATAGCCGCGATGGGCGCGGGCAAGCGCGCCGCGAAAGCAATAGGCGAGTACCTGAAAAATGAAAAATAAGCGCGTCCTGACAGCCATGAGCGGCGGCGTGGATAGTTCCGTAGCAGCGGCTATCCTGAAAGCGTCCGGTTACGAGGTCATAGGCGCTACCATGAAGATATGGCCCAAAGAGTTATGCGGCCTTGAAAAAGAAAAAGCCTGCTGTTCATTGAAAGACATAGAAGACGCGAGAAAGGTCTGCGGGAAACTCGGCATAAGGCATTATGTCCTGGATCTCGAGAAAGACTTTAAAAAGCATGTAATAGACTATTTCGCGGATGAATATTTTTCAGCCAGGACCCCCAACCCCTGCATTGTCTGCAATGAAAAGATAAAATTCGGCAGCCTGCTTAAAAAAGCCGAAAGCCTAGACTGCGATTTTATAGCGACAGGCCACTACGCCAGGATAGAACACGATAGCGTTTCCCGCCTCAGGGAAGCGGTAGATAAAACAAAAGACCAATCATACGTATTATTCTCCCTGAAACAAAGCCAGCTGAGAAAGATATTACTGCCGTTAGGAGACCTTACTAAAAACGAGGCCAGGCTCGAGGCAAAAGAGCTGGGGCTTGGCGTGCATGACAAACCTGACAGCCAGGAAATATGTTTTATCCCGGACAATGATTACTCCGCTTTTATAAAGAAATACAGGGGCATAAAACCCCACAGGGGAGATATAATAGACAGATCCGGCAAGACGCTCGGTCATCACATGGGTTTCTGGAACTTTACCATAGGCCAGCGCAGAGGCCTTGGCATAGCCGCGCGCGAGCCTCTTTATGTTATTGAAATAAGGCCCGGAAAAAACATTATAGTTGTTGGATATGCGGATGAGGTGAAGAGTAAAAAGTTTTTGGTGGAAAAGGTAAACTGGCTCACAGAGGACATAAAAAAGAAAAAAGAGTTAGAGGTGAAGATAAGGTATAACCATAAAAAGGCGCGGGCTTCAGTAAAGGAGCTAGGCAGAGGCAGGGCCGAGGTAAGCTTTAAAGAGCCGCAGAACGCTATAACACCGGGACAGGCAGCTGTTTTTTATGACGGCGAATATGTGGCAGGCGGCGGCTGGATCGCCAAAGTCACATTTAAGACAGTGTCTTAAATGTGACTTTAGGGAAGAGGGAAAGAAAAAAGTGGAGAAAATAGGCAAGTTAAAGGCGATTTTGAAGGGATTTAAAAGTGTAGTAATTGCGTTTTCTGGCGGGGTGGATTCGAGCTTCCTGCTTAAAGCGGCAAAGGATGCTTTGCCGCGTAAGCATATCCTGGCGGTAACAGCTGTTTCAGAGACTTATACAGGCTCTGAACTCAAGCAGGCGAAGAAATTCGCGAAAAAGCTTGGTATCAGGCACAAAATAATTTTTACGAATGAACTTAAGAATAAGAAATTCACAAATAATCCCGCGGACAGGTGTTATTATTGTAAGAAAGAATTATTCGCTAAGCTGGCAGGGATAGCCAATAAAGAAGGTTTCAATTACGTGATAGACGCGTCGAACACAGATGATGCCAGGGATTACAGGCCGGGTAGTAAGGCAAAAAAAGAGTTCAGTGTCAGGAGCCCTCTTGTGGAAGCCGGGTTTTCAAAAAAAGATATAAGGAGCTATTCCAGCAAACTCGGGCTTGAGACAGCCGAGCTCCCTTCAATGGCATGCCTTGCTTCCAGATTTCCTTATGGCGAAAAAATAACCAAAAGCGCCTTAAAAAATATAGAAAAGGCGGAAGATTTTATAAAAAAGCAGGGCATAGCCCAGGTGCGGGTCCGCTGCCACAACAATATCGCCCGGATAGAGGTGGAAAAAGAAGACATAAAAAAGTTTGTGAATAAAAAAATTTGTGATAAAATAACAAAACGCTTGAGACAGCTTGGGTTTAGTTACATAACATTGGATTTGGAAGGATATAGGACGGGAAGTCTGAACGAGATTTTGTCCCTCGCGGCACGATGAAAAGACAAAGGTCGCTCGGGACGAATTTTACTTCGTAAAATTCGGCGGCGTAGCTCAGTCTGGTAGAGCAATCGGCTCATACCCGGTGTGTCACTGGTTCAAATCCAGTCGCCGCTACCGAATTTTTGCTTTTAGCAAAAATTCGTCCCGAGCGACTCTATCTTTGCTCTATGTCGCGAGGGGCTGCAATTAGTAGAAAAAAGTCAACAATAATGGGAATTAGCCAATTCCTATACATCTGATATTGTAGTTATAATATATTAAATAAACAGGATAATTCGCTTAAAACTAAAAGGAGGTAACAAAATGGGTAAAAAATCCAGGGAAATAGTGGAATTGGATCTGAAAGACCTGATCAAAGATCTGAACAAGGCTTATTGCGATGAATGGCTCGCGTATTACGCGTGGTGGTATATGGCGCAGGCAGTAGAAGGCAAAGGGTACGAGGACATGGCGGAATTTTTGAATAAGATAGCGAAAGATGAACTTGAGCATGCGACGGAATTAGCCGAAAGGATCATCGAGCTCGGCGGGCTTCCTACGAACAATCTCAGCGCCATAGAGAAAAACGCTAATAGCCCTTATCCCGGAGTCATGAAAGACCTGACAGATTATGACGAGATAATAAAGCTGGTCACGGACGCGGAAGCAGGCGCTATCGATGTATATAATAAGATTGCCAAGAAAACATTCGGCAAAGACCATGACACCTACCAGCTCGCCGTTCACATCATGGGCGAAGAAATAGGCCACGAGGAGCTGTTCGAAAACCTAAAAGAAAAGAAATAAATCCCAGCATTACTTAAATAACAAAAAGCCATAGCTTGATAAAAGTTATGGCTTTTTTGTTTATGATTCGCAGGTCAGGCAGGTCTTCGGCACTGAACTGATTTCGCCGCGCGCTACGGTTTACGGCTCGTTTTTTATACTGCAGGTATCTTGACAGTATAAAAATCTCGCCGTAACTCCTTGCGCGCTTTATCTAAGGACCAGCGATGCCGAAACGTTCTAATGTGCCTACAGACCTGCCTGACAGCGCGCATGCCCGCTCGCCCCGTACCAAATCTAAGAGATAGGTGTACAAGATACGCTCAGATTTGGTACGAGGAGAGAATCTCCAACGCTTTTCTCCAGCCTACCCGACCTGGCTTGGTGCATGTTTTAGAAACCGCCAAAACGCTTATAAAAGGCTATCCGCCAAAGTTCTGTGGCGGACGCTCGCAAGTCCTCCTCATGGCTTACTGTGTGAATGATCCTCATGCCCCTGCCTATACTTCAAAATGGTGTAATAAATTACACCTAAAGGTGTAAAGATGACCGGTTAAGGGAAGATTTATGACATTGTCATAAATCTTCCCTTAACTATGGTTCCGTTGCATTTATAGGGATGAAGTGGTATTATAATAACTGTCAAGAATAATTTGTAATTTTAATTAAATTAGAATTAGTTAATTAGGAGGCAAAGATGCGGACAGAGAAAAAATTTGCTTTGCACTATATTTCAATAAATGAATTAGAAACTATTGAAAAAGTTTTATTGAATCTAGGATGTGATTCATGCGAGTATGAATTTACATTAGAATTTGAAGATGAACGCATCCAGGTTACTTCCAAAGAAGAATTGACTAGTATTAGTAAGATAAAAAATAGTAACCCCCAAAGTTTTAATTTTAGAATAATGGGAAAAAAATTCCTTAAAGAAGCAAACTATACTACAACTATTTACAGAATAGATTTAGTAGCTCATCCGGTATATGAGCGTGTCCTATCTGTAGCTATTGATACTCCAGAAGCAGAGAAAACTTATTTAATTCTAAGTAAATTAGAGCAAATTTTAGATTTAAAAAAAGCAGAATATAAAAGTAACGCTAAGAATAAAAAAATAAAAAGTGTTTTTATTGCACATTCTTTTGATGAACAAGGAAGAGTTTACGGTCAAATCCTAGGGAAATTTTTAACATTGCTTGGGTTCGATGTAAAGTCTGGAGAAAAATATTCTCCAGAGCCTGTGGATATAAAAATCAAAAAAAGAGCTGCTAGTCAAGAGATACTAATGACTGTTTATTCCCCGAAATTAGATTACACGTGGTTACACCAAGAAACTGGTGGATGCGTTTTTGCTGACAAGCCGATTTTTATTTTAAAAGAAGATGGAGTAAAAATAGAAGAAGGTATTCTTAGGGGGAGAGAATATATTCTTTTTCCTTCTGGTAATATCGAAAAGACTTTTATTGCGGTTATAGAAGGTCTTGATGAAATTGATTACCTGTAGAATAGTTGTAGGTCATCCTTAAGGGTGACCTACAATGTGGATAATTTATTATTAAAAGAAGGGTTAGCTTTGCCAGGTTTGACGAGATAGCACGAGGAGGCAAATGTGAATAAGATAATTTTTGTCCTATTGATAACTGCTACATTAGTTGTATTCACGGGTGTAGCGGCTCAAATGAATTTTGCCGCGGAGGAAGACATGTCATTGTCAGGAACCCAAAGAATCCTGGTGGTTTATTTTTCCCGCACCGGCAACACTCGTGAGATCGCCAAGCAGATTCACAATATCGTGGGCGGGGATATTTTTGAGATCCAGGCGGTAAATCCGTATCCTGATGATTACAATACGGCCGTGAATCAAGCAAGGCAGGAGCTTGATTCCGGTTACAAGCCGGAATTGAAAACAAAAATTGAGAATATCAGGTCATATGATCTGATATTCATAGGTTATCCTAATTGGTGGGGCACGTTTCCTGCTCCGGTTAAGACATTTTTATCGGAATATGACTTCTCGGGAAAAACTATTGTGCCGTTTTGCACGCATGGCGGGGGCGGCCTGGGACGAAGCGTTACAGATATCTCAAAGCTTTGCCCAAAATCTACCTTGCTGGATAGTTTCGCGATTTCGGGAAGTGATGTGAAAACCGAGCAAAACAAAGTATCTGAGTGGCTGCGAAAAATCAAGCTCACGAAATAAGGAGGTTGATATGAAGAAAAATTCTATCAAAACCCTGATAGTTATCATTATTGTTATCTTTGTCCTGGGGATTGTTAAAGACCAGGTGGTCAAGGCGGCGGTGACAATTGTTGCAACAAAGATCACAGGCGCGCCGGTGCATATTGACGGATTTTCTCTGGGCATATTGACCCGATCCGTGAAGATTAAAGGCTTAAAGATGTATAATCCCGAAGGATTTTCAAAAGGCATCCTAGTGGATTTACCAAAGATAAATGTCTCGTATGACCTGGGAAGTTTACTAAGAAAAAAGATCCACCTGGCGAATGTTGATATCAATTTAAAAGAATTGGGCATTGAGAAGAATAAAGACGGCAAGCTGAATGTCGATGAATTGAAGGTAGCGAAAGACGGGGAAAAGCAGAAAGGCGAAGCGTCTGAACAGATGCCCATGCAGATAGACGTTCTTAAGCTTAAGATAGGAAGGATTGTTTTAAAAGATTATAGCGCAGGAGGAGAGCCGACTGTCAAGGTGTATGACCTGAATACAGACAAAGGTTATAAAAATATAACAAGCGGCCAACAGCTGGCAGCCCTTATACTGGCGGAATCCATGAAGTCAGCCGGGATCCAGGGCGCTAAGATATATGGCGTAGCTATGCTGGCAGGCGCGGCGGTTTTACCTGTGGGGATCGCCGCTACATTCGCGGGAAAAGACAGCATACAGAAAGATTTCGCAACAGGGTTTGATAAAATGTACGATACAGCCCTGGCTGTCTTGAACCAGATGGGCAGGGTTGCCAAGGAAGACAGGCCCGGCGGAGAGCTGTCCGCGAATATTAATGGCGCGCAGGTGTATGTAAAGATCAGGCGGGAGGGTAATAAAACAGGCGTTACCATTTCCGCGAGAAAATATTTGTTCCCTAAGCCGGAGATAGCGAGCGGAGTGCTTTATAATATTTCCGAGAAATTAAAATAGTATTTTCGCATGACTTTTCCAGATAAAATCAAATCCACCATAAAAAGATACGGCATGCTCAGGAAAGGCGACAGGGTGCTCGCGGGCGTGTCAGGCGGCCCGGATTCTATTGTCCTGCTACACATTCTCTGCGGGCTTAAAGAGGAGTATTCACTGACCATTGTCATGGCGCACCTTGACCATAAGTTCAGGGGCGAGGAGTCTGCGGCGGACAGGATGTTCTGCGAAGAACTGGCGAAAAAGTACAATGTCGATATCGCGTGGGAAGAAATAGATGTCCCGAAGATCGCGAAAGAAAAAGGCATTTCAGCTGAAGAGGCTGCTCGGTTCGAGAGGTATGATTTTTTTAAACGCGCGGCAAAGGAAAGAGGCATAGATAAAATAGCTGTTGGCCACACAAGGGATGACCAGGCAGAGACAGTGCTCATGAGGATGATGAGGGGCGCGGGCATGAAAGGCCTGGGAGGCATAAGCCCTGTCAAAGAAATGCCCGGGTTCACGATTATAAGGCCTCTAATGGAGGTTTCCAGGAAAGAAATAGAAGGCTTTATCGCGGAGAATGGCCTCAAATCCAGGAAAGATTCATCGAACGATAAAACTATCTTCACGAGGAATAAAGTCAGGCTGGAACTCATCCCGCTCCTGGAAAAAGATTTTAACCCTAACATCAAAGAAGTCCTCGCCAATATGGCGGAGAATCTGCAGGAAGAAAATGATTTCCTGGACAGGTACTCCAGGAGGAAATTCAAAAGCGTGTCAAAGATGAAACACGGCGCCATAGCCATAGATATCAGGAAATTCAAAAAACTTCCCGGCGCTGTGAGAAAAAGGCTTTTGCGGCTGGGGCTGGAAGAAGTAAAAGGCGACACCAGGCGGTTTACATACCAGCACTGGAAAGAGCTCGAGGAATTGATATACGAAAGGCCTGTGAATTCGATAGTGGACCTGCCCGGAGGCATAATCGCTTCCAAAGACAGGCTGAATATCATTCTTAAAACAAAATAAATATGGTATACTCTTCTATATGGACGAAAAATTAATAGTAGTGGTGGATGACGATCCGGAAATCATCAAGTTAATGAGCGTCGCCCTTAAAGATGAAGGGTTTGATGTTAAAGGGTTTTCGTGCGCCGAAGAATTGTTCGGTTTCATGGAGAAAGAAAAACCCGGCCTCATCCTGCTGGATGTGACCCTGCCGAGGCTTAATGGGTTCGAGATATGCAAGATATTGAAAAGCAATGACAGGTTTTCTTCCATACCAGTCATAATATTATCTGGCAGGAGCGGAGAGGCGGATAAGGTCTTTGGATTGGATGCGGGGTCCGATGATTACATAGTGAAGCCATGCACTATCAATGAGATAAAGGCCAGGGTAAGGGCAGTATTAAGAAGGTACAGCAAGGATAACGGGGAAAAAAAGATATATATAGGCGGGGACAAGGTAATAATGGACCTGGAGCGGCATGAGGTGACGGTGGATGGAAAGAAAATAGACCTGACCCAGGTGGAATTCAAGGTCCTGGAGCGCCTCGCTTCAAGGAAAAATTTCGCTTTCAGCAGGAAGAATATATTGGAGTTTTTATGGGGCGAGGAAAAGGTCGTGGTAGCGCGCACCATAGATGTTCATGTCAGGCATCTGAGAAAAAAGTTAGGCGATGCCGAAAAATACATAAAAAACGTAAGGGGCATCGGATACAAACTCGAGGAAGAGGAATAGGCTTTTCAAAAGTCTAATTCAGTATTTCGCTAAAAACCCGCCATTTAGCTTCATTTTCAGTCAGCAGGCCCTGGAATTAACACTAAATTAACAATAGCTTAACAATAAATTAATCCTCTTAAGGCATACTTTAGTTGGGTGAGGAAAATGACAATGACGCATAATAAAACTTCAGCGGTAATCATAGCCATTGCAATGAACGCGCTTTTATTCTTCCCTTGTGATTCATTTGCCGATACCGCTTCTATAAAAGGAGCGATAAAGGCATACAGGATGGGAGGGTATGTTATTTTGATAAATTATGAGACTCAAGAAAGATGGACAGACGGCCTGCTTTTCAAGGTGCACTGTAAATTCAATGACAAGGAGTTTACTTTTACCAGCGGCTCTATGAATAATGTCGAGAGGGGCTGGCACAAGGCCCAGATAGATATCCCGGATGTCATAAAGAAAAGGCATGGCTCTTTGCGGGAATACAATGTGGAACTTTACAGGAACGGGGCGTTGATAGATAAATATACATATAATTGAGCGTTGAAAAGGCGGTGTAATGTGGTCAAATTATTGATAATAGACGATGATGTTACGATATGCGATTTCCTGAAGTCTTACTTCTGCCAAGTAGGCTACAAGGTTTTTACAGCCAATGAGGGGAAACAGGCGTTGTTTATAGCCACGGAAGAACAACCTGATGTCATACTCCTGGATATAAAAATGCCCGGGGCTTCAGGAATAGAGGTGCTACAGGAGATAAAAAAAACCAGCCCTAACTCCAAGGTCATCATGATGTCCGCTGTGAGTGAAGAAGTGGTTATCCAGCTGGCCGAGAGGTACGGGGCAGCTGGCTATCTTATCAAGCCTTTCAGCCTGGAACAGCTGGAAAGAGAAGTCTTCATGAAAATGCCGAAATAAACCTCCCTGAAAAATCAATAAAAAGTTGCTTTATCCAAACAAGCTGTGGTAAAATATATATCTAATCCGGGAGGTTTATTAGATGGAAAACAAGAGCGGGAATAAAATAAATAAAAATATATTATTCTGGATAGGTATATTTCTGCTGCTTATCTATATATTCAGGATGGATTCTTTTTCCGCGGCATCCGTGCCGAAAGAGCTCAGCTACGGAGAATTCTACAGGCTGGTCAAGGACAACAGGGAAACAAGCGCTATAAAATCTGTTGTCAAGATGGAAGACCAGCTGAAAGGCTTTTTTTCCAGCGGAGGGCGTTTTACGGTCCGCATACCACAGGAAGACCCAGAGCTTTTAAGCCTCCTCCGCAACAATGTTCCGGATTTTGATATCAAACCTCCGAAGACAATGTGGGCCAATATATTTTATTCGCTCGGGCCCATGATACTATTCATCGCTTTTTTATGGTTTTTTATGTACAGGGGCGCGCAGGGCGGAGGGAAGATACTCTCGTTCGGCAAAAGCCGCGCCAGGCAGATCGCGGGCGATAAATTAAAGATAACCTTTGACAATGTCGCGGGCGTTGATGAGGCAAAAGAAGAACTTAAGGAGATAATAGAGTTTTTAAGGGACCCGAAGAGGTTCCAGAAATTAGGCGGCAAGATCCCGAAAGGCGTGCTTCTCATGGGGCCTCCCGGCACAGGCAAAACCCTTCTCGCCAAGGCGGTCAGCGGAGAGGCGGGGGTTCCGTTTTTCAGCATAAGCGGGTCCGACTTCGTGGAGATGTTTGTCGGGGTAGGCGCTTCAAGGGTGAGGGATCTTTTCGAGCAGGCCAAGAAATCCGCGAAAGTGAGCGGTAAGGGCTGCATTATTTTTATAGATGAAATAGACGCTGTCGGCAGACAGAGGTTCTCCGGCATAGGAGGCGGCCATGACGAGCGGGAACAGACATTAAACGCGCTTCTCGTGGAGATGGACGGTTTTGATACGCAGGAAGGCGTCATATTGATAGCCGCAACCAACAGGCCAGATGTACTGGATCCGGCGCTGCTCAGGCCGGGCAGGTTTGACAGGACGATAGTTATTTCCAGGCCGGATATCATAGGCAGGGAAGCCATACTGAAGGTCCACACAAAAAGCATCAAGCTCAGCAAAGACGCTGACCTTAAAAACATCGCGAGGCAGACATCGGGTTTCTCAGGGGCTGACCTCGCGAACCTGGTGAACGAGGCGGCGCTTCTGGCGGCAAGAAGGAATAAGGAAGCCGCGGGCATGGAAGAGTTGGGAGAATCCATAGAGCGGGTTATTGCCGGGCCCGAGAAAAAAACAAGGGTCATAAACGCCGAGGAAAAAAAGATAGTTTCGTATCATGAATCAGGCCACGCGCTTCTCGCGTTTCTTATTCCCGGAGCAGATCCCCTGCATAAGGTTTCGATTATACCGAGGGGTATCGCGCTTGGTTATACAATGAGACTGCCGCTCGAAGACCGTTATATCGTAACCAAGAAAGAACTGACCGGAAAAATAGTAGGCATATTGGGCGGAAGGGCGAGCGAAGAGCTGGTGTTTGAGGAACTTTCGACAGGCGCGCAGGATGACCTGGAAAAGGCGACCGACATAGCCAGGGATATGGTAATGAGATGGGGCATGAGCGAGAAGATGGGTCATCTTACGTTCGGCAGGAGGAACGAGGAGGTATTTCTCGGCCGCGATATCATCGAGGAAAGAAATTACAGCGAAGCCACCGCGGTGGAGATAGACAGGGAAATACGCAAGATAGTGGAAGAGTGCTACAATAGGGCAAAGAACGAATTAAGCAATAATATCGATAAATTAAAGGCGCTCGCGGAAAAATTGCTCGAAAAAGAAGTGATGGATTCGGAAGAGGTCAGGAGTATAGTGTCTCCTCACCAGGAAAAAACCGAGTGACCGGGTGTTAGGCGACCATGGATTTTGATTTCGGCTCCCGCACTTATATAATGGGGATATTGAACGTCACACCCGATTCTTTCAGCGGGGACGGGATATATCAGGACGCGGACAAAGCGCTCGAAA
The DNA here is from genome assembly GCA_041653835.1 of Candidatus Omnitrophota bacterium. Classification (GTDB taxonomy): domain Bacteria; phylum Omnitrophota; class Gorgyraeia; order Gorgyraeales; family Gorgyraeaceae; genus UBA10183. The sequence continues at coordinate 4,659 of JBAZEP010000036.1, read as the reverse complement.
GGGCGGAGAAGCTGGTTGAGGACGGGGCGGATATCATAGACATAGGCGGCGAGTCCACGAGGCCGGGCGCTGAGCCTGTCAGCGCGGAAGAGGAGATAAAAAGGACGATCCCGGTAATAAAAGAATTATCGAGGAGGATAAAGATACCTATCTCCATAGATACAGCCAAATCAGAGGTGGCGAGGCGTGCCCTGGAGAATGGGGCATCGATAGTAAACGATATAACGGGATTCGGATGGGATGAAAAAATAATAGACGCTGTGAGGGAATTCAGGGCCAAAGTCGTGGTGATGCATATAAAAGGTGAGCCGCGGACAATGCAGGACGACCCCAAATACGCGGACCTGATCTCCGAGATAAAAGAAAAATTAAGAGGAGCTGTAGAGAAGGCAATAGCCGGCGGCATAAAGAAAAAGGACATAATAATAGACCCTGGTATAGGGTTTGGGAAAACGCTCGAACATAATCTCAAGATTTTGGACAGGCTTTTCGAATTCAGGGAATTGGGACTACCCGTGCTTGTAGGGCCTTCTAGGAAATCTTTTATAGGCAAGATTACAGGCGCGGGATCTGATAAAAGGATATTCGGGACCGCGGCATCAGCGGCAATAGCTATCAGGAACGGCGCGGATATCGTAAGGGTGCATGACGTCAAGGAGATAAAACAGGCTGTTTTAGTCGCGGACGCCATTACGCGTTCCGGAAAACAATAATAATGAATTACCTATCATTAGCTAAAATAATAATAGAAATAAGTTTATTGTGGGTTGTGTATTACGGTATCCTTTTATTCGCGAGGGGCACGCGGGGTGTATATGTTTTAAGGGGGATAATCGTAATCGCGCTGGTTTTTATAATTACCAGGCAATTGGGGCTCGAGAGGATAAACTGGCTGCTCACAAAGATATTCGCGTTGTCGATATTGGCAGTCCTTATTATATTCCAGCAGGAGATAAGGCGGGGCCTGGCTAATATAGGCCAGCGCAGGTGGATCAGGTTTTTCCTTAAGGAATCCGAGATAATAAAAGAGATAACTTCGGCGTGTTCCCTGCTTTCCAAAAGGAAGATAGGCGCGCTTATCGCCATAGAAAGGGAAGCAAGGCTTGAAAATTACATCGAGAGCGGGATCGAGATAGACACAAAAGTCAATGCCGAGCTTTTGATGACCATATTTATGCCGAATACGCCTCTCCATGACGGAGGCATAGTGGTATCGGGCGAGAGGTTAGCGGCTGCGGGGTGTCTTTTCCCCCTTACGCAAAATCCAAAGGTATCGCCGACGCTTGGTACCAGGCACAGGGCAGCCCTTGGCTTAAGCGAAGAGACAGACGCGATAGTGGTCGTGGTATCAGAGGAGACAGGCGGGGTTTCAGTGGCTATAGGCGGAAGGCTCACGCATGACCTGGATAAAGAATCGCTTGAGAGGACATTGAGCGACCTTTACAGGCCGGATAAAAAGAACGGTAAATAGACATGAATAACTGGCTCTTGAATAATTTCTGGATAAAAGTGACATCTCTGATACTCGCCGTAATAACATGGTTTTATGTCAATGAAGAGTTGATCCGCGAAAAAGAGATGGCAAAGCAATTATATAAATCCTCGTTTATGACACAGACCTATAATCCAATCCATGATAAAAATCCCTAAACTGGGTGTCAATATAGACCATAGCGCTACTTTGAGACAGGCAAGGGGAGGCGCGGAGCCTGACCCTGTTGAAATAGCTCTTTTGTGCGAAAAAGCCGGGTGCGACAGTATTGTCGCTCATCTGAGAGAGGATAGGCGGCATATAAACGATAATGACGTAATCGAACTCAGAAATATAATAACCACGAAGTTTAACCTTGAGATGTCCATGGACACGGAGATAGTAGATATCGCTTTGAAGATAGGGCCTGACCAGGTTACGCTTGTGCCTGAAAAAAGGCAGGAACTTACCACAGAAGGCGGGCTGAGCGTTGTAAAACACGAAAAAAGGCTCGGCCGCATAATAGAGTTATTCAATAAAAAAGGCATAGATGTCAGTGTTTTTATCGATCCGGATAAAAAAGAGCTGCGCGCCGCTATATATATAGGTATAGGCATTATTGAAATACATACCGGAAGCTATAGTTTGGCAGAAAATAAAAAGTACCAGGATAAAGAGTTCAATAAGATTAAGGCAGTCAGCGAGTACGCGATGTCAAAAGACATCGTTGTAAACGCCGGCCATGGTTTGAATTATGAGAACGCCAGAAGAATAGCCCGCATCAAAGGCATTAATGAACTGAATATCGGGCATTCTATCATCTCCAGAGCGCTATCTACCGGCATATACAAAGCGGTAAAAGACATGAAAGCCCTGGTAACTCCCTAATGTCACATTTAAGACACTGTCTTAAATGTGACATTAGCAAAGGTAATATGATAATAGGAACGGGAATTGATATTATAGAGGTGTCGCGGATAAAGAAAGCGCTGGACTTGTGGGGAGACAGGTTTCTTGACAGGGTTTTTACCCGAAAAGAGCTTTCTTACGCCAATAAGAAGAAGTTTTCGCATGAAAACCTCGCCGCGAGGTTCGCGTGCAAAGAGGCTGTGCTGAAAGCGTTTGGGGATACGCGGGTCGGGATACGCCTGAAAAATATAGAGATATTGAATGATCCAAAAGGCAAGCCGGAGGTAACGCTGCATAGAGAGGCAAAGGAGTTTTTCGCCAGGTATAAGCTGGATAAGGTAATAGTCAGCATGTCGCATACTAATAATTACGCGGTCAGTAACGCCATACTATGGAAAGATGAAAATTAAGATAAAACAGGAATTCAAGGGTTTATTGAAAAAGCGGTCGAGAGATACTGACAAGAAAGACTACGGCCGTATTTTTGTCCTGGCAGGCTCAATAGGGCTTACAGGAGCGGCGGCATTATGCTCGAACGCGGCGCTCCGTTCGGGCGCCGGGCTGGTTACGCTCGGCCTGCCGGTTTCCTTGAATCCGGCGATGTCAGCCAAAGTTACCGAGGTAATGACCCTTGCCTTGCCTGAGACAAAAGAAATAACCACTTCCCTGAAAGCGGAAAGGGCTATATTGGAAAAAATAAAAATATCAGATGCCGTAATACTCGGGCCGGGGATTTCTTTGAACCCGGAAACGCACCAACTGATAAATAGGCTGATAGTTAGAATAGATAAACGCATGGTTATAGACGCGGATGCTCTGAGCGCGGTAAGTAAAAATATAAAGGTGCTCAAAAAAATAAAAACAGATTATATAATTACCCCGCATCCCGGGGAAATGGCAAGACTGCTCGGCAGAAGCGTGGAATATGTAAAAAATAATAGATTAATTGTTGCAAAAAAATTTTCACGTGATTATAATGCTGTGGTAGTTTTAAAAGGTTCGGGCACTGTGGTGGCGGAACCGGGCGGAAAATATTATGTAAATACGACCGGCAATCCTGGCATGGCTACAGCTGGAAGCGGGGATGTCCTCGCCGGTGTCATAGCGGGTTTTCTAGGCCAGGGATTAGATGTGTTCGATGCCGCGAAATTGGGAGTTTACGCACACGGTATCGCGGGCGACCTCGCGGCGGAAGATAAGGGAGAGATAGGATTGATAGCCGGGGACATTTTACAAAATATCCCTTATGCTATTAAATTATTTTATCGCTAAGGGAAGATTTGCGACACTGTCAGAAATCTTCCCTTAGGTTTCTGAGTTTGGGCAGATACCCGAGTGGCCAAAGGGGTCAGACTGTAAATCTGATGGCTCACGCCTACGAAGGTTCGAATCCTTCTCTGCCCACCGATTTTTGCTTTCGAAAAAATCGTCCCGAGCGGCAGGTCAGCTTAATAAATGCCGCGAGGGACAGGTAGCTGATAGGCGTTCCTCGTCACAAGTTTCAAAAGATAAGGGCGCCTCGGGACTAAGCTTTCATGAATAGCTCTCGCGGGTGTAGCTCAATGGTAGAGCGCTAGCCTTCCAAGCTAGCTACGACGGTTCGATCCCGTTCACCCGCTCCAAGTCCGCCAAGAGCGGCTCAGGACTAAGCTTGCATGGAAAAGATAAGCTGGCGTAGCTCAACGGCAGAGCAATGGTTTTGTAAACCATAGGTTGGAGGTTCGATTCCTCTCGCCAGCTCCATGATTGCTAAATATGGGAGCAAAGTCCTGAGCGAATGAGGAGCGAAGCGACGAGGGAGTCGAAGGGCTCCAAGCATGTAAAGAGGAATCGAAGTGAGACCGATAGAGGCGACGAACAGGAGCATCTGATTATCGGTCGAGTGGCCGACCCGGAGTCCGCGTTCTTGCGGACGTAGGGCGCCGATTCCTCTCGCCAGCTCCAGTTTTCTCGCCATATAGTATATATATAAAAAAATATAAATTTTTTCTTGACATTAATATATGATATGGTACAATTTTAACTTCTGTACACCATGATGGCAGCATTTCATGCTGCTGTAGCTCAGTCGGCAGAGCACTTCCTTGGTAAGGAAGAGGTCATGGGTTCAATTCCCATCAGCAGCTCCGTCGATTAATATTTAACGGGAGGGTTAACATGGCAAAAGAAAAATTCGAGCGTAAAAAACCGCACGTAAATATCGGAACAATAGGGCACGTAGACCACGGCAAAACGACACTTACAAGCGCTATTACCAAGGTCCTTTCCGCCCGCGGTTT
>JBAZEP010000035.1:0-17126 GCA_041653835.1 Candidatus Omnitrophota bacterium | reverse complement strand
GGTTATAAATACGCAAGTGTTTTTAACGCTATAGAAATAGTAAAGAGAGTTTATGGAAATCTTATATGGTATGCAGGCGAAATAAGGCGTACCATGGCCTCGAATTTCCTTCTGCTGTTCTTTTTTATCGGTCTTGTGTTGTCGCTCATCTTCAGCAGAGAAAAGAGGAGCTTTTTGATACTCCTGAGCTGGCTCATAGGGGCGTTTTTCCTGTTAAGCTTTATGAGGTGGAAAGACGCCAGGTATGCGGTAGCCGCCCTGCCTCCCCTGGCAATAATTACGATAGGGGGCATAGACAGCCTCCCTAAAAAAAATATTAAAACCATTTTACCGCTTATTATCGCCTGCGTAGGTTTTGCGCAGTTTTTCATGCTTTCTTTCAATATTCCGTCCGTTTTGATCAAAAAAAATGACTATTTTTATAATTGGCAGCCCAGGAGGCAGGATTGGAAGATTAAAGAGATAGTGGAATATATATCGGAAAAATTCGGAAATAAGAAAATCATGATAGGGATGCTCCCTAACTGCGATTTTTTTAATCATGACGAACTGATTTTATATATAACGTTGGGAAAATTGCCGTATACTGTCACGGGATTATTTAATCCGAGAGCCATAGAGGAGCAGCTAAAAAATTGCGATGTAGCGGTAACGAAAAAACCGTTCTCTTCCATTTATTATAATAATGAAGGATCCGGGATTTACGAGAGATTGACCGGCGCAGCGCTTGATAGCGGAGGCTTTCGGGCCGCGAGAAGTTTCGACCTTCCGGATAAAAGCAAGGCAATAATATATGAAAAATAGCAGAAGTTTTTTTATTAATACCGGCATAATGACGATAGCGCTGTTGCTGTCGCTTCTCTTATGCGAAACCTTTATCAGGGCGGCGTTATTTTACAAAAGCAGGAATGAATTTAAAAAAGTCATGGGCAGCTTGCCCGAGATAGAGAGCGGGAAGGAAGCCGGCCTGGGGCAAATCATACGGCCCAGCGCGAATCCGAAAATTATTTATGAATTAAGGCCTGATATGGATGTTTATTTTGCGAACGCCGCCGTTAAAACAAATCATATTGGATGCAGGAGTGATAGGAATATCCATTTAAAAAAAGATGCCGGTACAGTGAGGATACTGGGATTGGGAGATTCTTATATGTTTGGGCAGGGCGTCAATCAGGAGAAAAATTTATTGGATGTATTAGAAGCGGAATTGAACAAGAGGTTTACCCAAAGAAGCTGGGAGGTAATAAATGCCGCGGTGCCCGGTTATAATACGGTCATGGAGGTGGAGACTTTAAAAGAAAAGTACTTGAAATATAAACCGGACATCGTGATCATCGAATTCATAGGCAATGATTTTCAATTGCCCAATTTTATTTATGATGTAGCCGACTGGAGAGATTTAAAGAAGTCATTTTTTATGGAATTGCTGGTGAAAAAATACTCATCTTTACCCAGTAACTTTAAATTATCTGGAGCGCCCTTAAATTTTAAACTTGGATGGGGATTTGAAGATGATGCGTGCAGGGTGCCGGAGATGTATAAAGACGCGGTAGGATGGGATTCTTATGTCAGAGCTATGAAGATATTAAAGAAGGTGCAGAAAAAATATGGTTTTGATGTTATTAGTTTTTTAACGCTTGGCTATAAAGATGATAGAGTTTTTAATCTCAGCACACAATTGGGGTTTTACACAACGTATAATGATGCATACGATTCGCAAGACCTATCTCTGGTAATTAGTAAGAATGATATTCATCCTTCGGAATCGGGCCATAAAAAGAATGCCGAAAAACTTTTGAATTTCATGATCGATGAAAAGATCATTGAAAAGTATTTAAGTGGCATTAATTAAACAAGAAGCTATTGATAGAAAAATTCTGGATACGACAATATGGGCTTAAAAGTATTATTGACATGCTCCCCTTATTTTAATCATATCTATACGCCCCCTTTGCAACTTGCTTATCTGAAAGCGTATTTGCAGCAAGATAAAGAGATCACGGTCAAGGCATTGGATCTGGAGGTATTTTTTTATCATTCCGATTTGATATGCGGCAATTCATTGCTGTACTGGGAGTATATTTATAATAGAGTTCATCCGTGCGATGATGAATCTATAATTATGCTTGATCAGGCCGTAAATAGGATACTGTCCGAAAAACCGGATGTGGTATGCTTTTCCATAGCGCATTCTAATATCTCATTTACCCGTTACATTGCCCGGCAGATAAAAAAAGCGGCACCTGATATTTATATCATTTATGGAGGGAGATATTTTTGCGTTAGAAAACCCTGGCGTTTCTGGATAAAAGAGTTACATAAGGATTTTTTTGAGGCGGACTGCATTATCAAGAACGAAGGAGAGGCCGCGTTAATGGAAATAGCCGCGGTTTTAAAAAAAAGGATAAAGCCGGTACTTTGTAAAGGGGCCACTCTGCGCAAAGGTAACGAGATAATAGACGGAGGAGACCGATGCCTTATAGAAAATATCGATACTATTCCTTTCCCGGATTTCAGCGATTTTAAAAAAGAAAATTACCTGGCAGATTATATAAGGATTATTTTTTCGCGCGGATGTGCCGGCCGGTGCGTTTATTGCGTGGAAAATGACACGATGGGCAGTTTTCGCACTCGCAGCCCGGGGAACATAATAGATGAAATAACCTTGAGGATAGCCGATGGGTACAGAAAATTTCAAATTACGGATCTGGCGGTCAATCTGCGTGCGAGGGATCTCTCGGAAATATGCAGAGCTATCATAAAGAAAAGATTTGATATAGAATTTATATTCAGCGAGTTCAGGCATTCCCCGGATCTTACGCGTGATGTATTCAAACTGATGCGTAAGGCCGGATTCAAGACCATATGTTTTGGGACCGAAAGCGGCTCCCAAACAATACTTGATAAGATGGCAAAGGGAGTGAGAGTTGCCACTATGGGCAGAAATTTCAGGGACGCGCATAGCGCCGGATTAAATGTTATCTCATATATTATGGTGGGATTTCCAGGGGAGACAGAAGATACTTTTCTGGAAACGATGGAAATGATCGGGCGTAATAAGAATTTTATTGATGGAATTACCGCTATAAACGCTACTGAGATATGCGCGGGGTCGCTTATGCACGATAACATAAAATCTTACGACATAAATACAGAGACCTTGTTCAGATATCCGGATGTTTGGGAATCAGGTAGCAGGGATAATTGTATTCGATGGAGAGCCGGCCTCGTGGAACGGCTGCACAGATATATAGAAGATACCGGCATCCCGATGGTTGATTTTATTGGAAATGGCAACCCTGAAATTCCGGAGATAGCCAAAAAGATTACCAGTGTCAGTCGCTATAAAAAAATAAATTCCGCGCGGGCAGGTATTAAAACAACGAAATCGTTATCGGATTATTCGGCGAGCTTGAGACTGAGCAGAAAACCCGTTTATTTTCCCGGCACTAAAAGTATTTTATTTTTTTTGGATATTGTTAATGCAGGTAGTAAAGCGTGGGAATGGAATGACCGTGATTGGATCAAGGTAGGTTGTAGGATTTTTAATGAGCATTGCGGCGATGGTTCTCCGGTAAAAGAATTAAGAAAAGAATTACCCCACTCCGTCAAAAAAAATGAAAAATTTCAGATCTTATTCAGGGTAGATTGCGATCTTTTACCGGAAGGCAAATATGAATTGAAATTCGACATGATAAATGAACTGCAATTTTGGTTTGAAGATTTAGGTTCTCCCTCGCTTAAGGAGACCATAGACATATCTCAAAAGGAATTATGACGATATCCCGGATGACACTCAAGAGAGGCGCGAAAGATAAGTGTACACTTGGGGTTAAGGAGATATAAGCCTATATGAACATTCTTCAAATAGCCCATTGTTTTCCGCCTGAGAGCATGACCGGTTCCGAGATATACGCGTATAACCTCTCAAAAGAACTCACGAAAAAACACAATGTAAGCGTTTTTTACAGGATCAATAACCCCGCTTTAAAAGAATATGAGGTTATTAAAGACAGTTACGACGGCCTTAACGTTTATAAGATCAACCACACGTTTAAAGACTATGATTCAATAGAGAGGATATACAGCAACAGGGAAATAGAAAAAAGATTCTTAAAAGTGCTGGATGATGCCGGTCCCGACGTAGTTCACATACAGCACCTTTTATTCCTGTCCCTCGGGCTTATAGAAGAGATTAAAAAGCGCGGCATCCCTGTTATTTTTACACTGCATGATTTCTGGCTCATGTGCCCGAAAGGACAGCTTTTAAGGAATAACAGAAAAATATGCAAAAACCCTCTGGGTGCCAATTGTCCTTACTGCCTGTCGACTTCGCTCAATCCCAAGGTCCTGATCAAAAAAATATTCAAGGTTCTGATGCACTACAAAATCCCTGCCAGGTTCAATCCTGACCTGTCCGGGATATATAAAGCCGTGGACTTGTTCATAGCCCCGTCAAATTTTCTCAGGAACAGGTTTATAGAACTCGGCCTTCCCAAGGATAAAATCATTTATCTGGACAACGGCATGAATACCGGTTTATTGGAAGACACGGGAAAAATAAGGTCCGGAAAGATAAGGTTCGGTTTTATAGGCACGCTGGCGCCCGCCAAAGGCGTGCACGTGCTGATAAAGGCTTTTAATAAGATAGGCCGGGGCAGGGCAATACTTAAAATATACGGGAAACCGCCCGCCAATAACTGGCCGTTTAACTATTATAACGCGATAAGATATATAGCCAGGAGCAATAAAGACATAAGTTTCATGGGCGGATTTGACAATAAAGAAGTAGCCGCGGTCTTTAAGGAGATAGACGTGCTTGTTTTCTCATCCATATGGGATGAGAATTCGCCTTTGGTGCTTCACGAGGCAATCCTGACTAAAACCCCTGTATTGTCCTCGGACGTGGGCGGGGTAAAGGAACTGATCAGGGATAATGAGAACGGCATGTTATACCGCTCCGGGGATTTTGACGGATTGGCCGCGCTTATCGGGAAAATCCTGGAAAATCCCGGGATCATAGAAAATTTAAAAAGAAATACTGTGGAAATAAAAAATATAACTACGCATTGCGGGGAAATAGAAAAGAGATACCTGGAATGCATGGAAAAGAACAGGGCGGCGGTTAGTCGCGGAAATGCCCTGTCTCAGGGCATTTCCGCGGCCAGGTTTTCGATAGTGATAGTGACATATAATTCCGAGAAACATATCCGGCAGTGCCTTGATTCTATATTTGAACAGGACTTCCGGGGCTATGAAATAATATTGGTAGATAACGCTTCCGTTGACAGGACTGCCGATATCATAGATGAATATAAAGACAGGGTTAAGATAAAAAAGAATAAGGACAATGCGGGATTTTCCGGAGCTATAAATATGGGAATAGCTTTAAGCAAAGGGGACTATATCGTTACCATGAACCCGGATGTGATCCTCGGCGATGATTTTCTGCATAATATAAGCAGGCATATAGACAGTCTGGATAAGGATACAGGCATGATAGGCGTGAAGATCCTGAAAACCAAAACCGGCAATATAATAGACTCCACCGGGCTGGTACTGTCCCGATCCTTCAGATTTTTCGACAGGGGTTCGGGCGAAAAGGATAGAGGGCAATACGATAAGGACACAGCTATTTTAGGCCCGTGCGCAGCAGCAGCTGTCTATAAAAGAGAAATGCTCGATGATGTGAAGATAGACGGGGAATATTTCGATAAGGATTTCTTCTACCTTATAGAAGATTTCGATATAGCTATAAGGGCGGGGAAAAGGGGATGGAAGTGCCTGTACCTGCCCGGCGCAGTTTGCTATCATGAAAGGAACGGCTCAGGCATGGCTTACAAATACAGGCAATATTACGCGTTCAGGAACAGGTATCTGCTTATCGTTAAAAATATAAAGATAAAACCCTGGTTTATAATCTATTTCATAATCTATGATATCCCCAGATTCTTCTTTTTATTTTTCACTAATTTTCACACGATAGGCGCGGTCATAAGCGCGGGCAGGCATTTAAAAACTATGTTAAAGAAGAGAAAAGACGCGATACCGAAATAGGTAACAAATTATTATATTTTATATATCCGGTATTTATGCTATAAATATGGGGTATAAAAAACTAAAAACGCTATTATAACCGCGGGCGCCGGGATTAATATGAGTAAAATATTTTTGGAAATATACGGGATAAGCGTGGAAATATCCGTGGATAATATTTTCGCCGCGGAGAATTTAAGCAAAGATTTTATCCTTTATGTTTCCGGGGAGAACAAAGGCAGGGCATGCCGGAAAACAATAAGCGTACATATTTTCGAAACCCGCCCTCCTTACGAGAAGGTGCCGCCGCTGGAGGCGTCTTTATATAGCCTGGGATCTATCTGCTATAGGGATAAAGGCGTGCATTATGTTGATTATTCCGGCAGGGGTTTGATGATCTATGATTTTCGCGGGGAAAAGGCCGAACTTTACAGCGAGGACGAGAGCCTGCTGTATGAAAAGGCGAAGCTGGCTATACTCTCCAGGACAGGGGAGCTGCTGGACCAGAGGCATATTCACAGGATACATGCCGCGGGTTTTTCCGTAAATGGACAGGCGGCTATCTGCCTGCTGCCGATGGAGGCGGGCAAGACGACGCTGGCGCTGGGAGTGATAGAGAGGCGGAAAGATATAAAATTAATAGCGGATGATGTATGCCTGGTAGACATGAAAAACAATGTGTTCCCTATGCTGCTGCGCATAGGGGTAAGGGATAAGGGATACGCCGGGAAGATACCCCAGGAATATATAACCAGGATACATAGGATGTTTTACGGGGAGAAATTACTAATAGACCTGGAATATTTCAAAGGCAGGATCGTTGATCGGGCAAGACTGCGCAGCATATTGATCGGAAAAAGGGTTTTTACCGGAAAAACAGAAATAAGAAAAATATCAAAAGTAAAATGCATTATGCCGTTTATGCAATCCGGCGTCTTTGGCCTGGGCTTGCCCCAGGTTGTGGAACTGTTCTTGCGCGGGGATTTCTCGGATATCATGAAGAAAACAGCCATGGTCTTCTCAAGGCTGTTTATCTTTCTGGCGATGGTCTGCAGGGCGGATACTTATGAATTGAGGATCGGGAGGGATAAAGATAAGTCAGCGGAAGAGTTAGCTGATTTTTTAAGCTCCCGGGCGCGATTATGAGAATAAACAGGCGATATGTGAATATAGTGCGAGAATTCATTATATCAGGCTTTAAGCTAAGGACCGGAGGCGCGGTTTTGGGATTCGCCTGGACATTGCTGCATCCGTTATTAATGCTGTTGATCCTGTATATGATGTTTTCCAGGCGCATAGGGGCAGGCATCCCGCATTACGGTATATTCTTATTGATAGGCATACTTTACTGGAATTTTTTCAGCAGGGCCACTACCAGCAGTTTGCGGAGCATTGTAGCAAAAAGAACAATGCTTAAGAATGCTTATGTCCCCGTGACAGCGGTTGTAGCCGGCTCTGTCCTGGAAACATTCTTGTCGTTTTTCTTAGAATTGCTTATCCTGGGATGTTTTATCATATTTTCCGGAATAGGTTTTTCATGGGCAGCAGCGCTGTTACCGTTCGTTATACTGATAGAATTGCTGTTGATAGGAGGCGTGTCCCTGGTGCTTTCATGCCTGAATATATATTTTAAAGATATGTCGTATGTATGGGATATTGCCCTGAAACTGGGGTTTTTTGTAACGCCGGTATTCTATGACCCGGCTACGCTTGTATCCAGGGGCAAGCTTCCGCTATATTTGATGAATCCTTTAACCCAAATCATGATATTCGCCCGCGATATTCTATTATTCAAAAGGATTCCGAATTTAATGAATATGCTATTCCTGTTTTTGTTCGCTTTATCTATATTCTCCATAGGCTATCTTATTTTCAAAAGATTTGAAAGCGCTATAGTAGAAAAGATTTAATAATATTGCCGATATGATTACATTGTCCAATGTTTCAAAAAAATTTACGTTCTATTCAAAAGGCCGCAGTCTTTTATCCAGGGCTGTTACGGGGGCGATGAGAAAGAAGAAAGCCCCGGAGATAATATGCGCCCTTAATGACATAAACATAGACATAAAAAAAGGGGAGATAGTAGGATTGATCGGTGCCAATGGGTCGGGCAAAAGTACCTTATTGAAAATCATAAGCGGGATATATAAACCTACGACAGGCGCGATCCGTATATCCGGAGATATTACGGCCCTTCTGCAGTCAGGTGACATTTTTTCGCCCGATCTGTCGGTCAGGGATAATATATTTTTGTACGGCGCTATAATGGGATTGGATAGGAAGGATGTACGTAAGCGGCTTAAAAAAATAATAGATTTCGCGGGTGTAGGGGATTTCGTAGATTCCGAGGCGCGTATACTTTCTTTGGGAATGGAAGAGCGTCTGGCGTTTTCTATTGTTATACAGGCATCGAGGGATATTTTACTGTTCGATGAAATATTCGCTACAGGAGACCGCAATTTCACGAGCGAGGGATTTAAGGTTATAGAGGAATTTAAAAAGATGAAAAAAACGATAGTAATATCTTCACATGATCTGGATATAGTAAGGCGGCTTTGCGACAGGGTAATATTACTGGATAAAGGGCGAGTAGCGGCATTTGAGCATACAGGCGCCGCCATAGATAAATATATAAGTCTCGTAAAGGATAGCCGGCGTGAATGATTTGCATAAACCAACCAATATAAGCATAAGTGTAACAGGGCGTTGCAATTTACGCTGCCTTCATTGCAAAGGGGGAGATGCAGTAATGTTAGGGGAAATGCCCCGGCTCTTATTTTCGGCGATACGGGAAAGATTTACCCGTAAAAAATTAAGCACGATAGGAAAAAAAGAGCTTTCGTACGGGGAATGGATAGGCATTATAAGCTCCCTGAAAGAGTGGATGGGTGTTTACCGCCTTAGTATAACAGGAGGAGAGCCGTTCATAAGAAAAGATATGATAGATATTATTCGTTTCTGCCATAAAAACGGCATACGATCCTACATTTGCACGAATGCCTCTCTTCTGGCCGCGGAAGATATAACAGCGCTTTCGGGATTCGATAGTTTGACCCTGAATGTCTCGCTCGACGGCAGTACACCTGAAACCCATGATTATCTGCGCGGAAAGGCCGGGCTATACCAAAGAGTGATGAATGCCCTTATGCAGTTTAAGGCCGCTCCAAGAAGGTGTTCAATTAACATTGTCACGGTTCTGACAGGACTTAATTATTTCGAGATCCCGGACTTAGTCAGTATTGTTCATGATAGGAAATTGGCGGACAGGATTGTTTTTCAGGCATTAGACCATCCTTTCGGCCTGCCTTATGACAAGGCGTGGTTCCATAAAAACAGGCTTTGGCCAAAAGGCAATGAGCGAGATAAGCTTATCAGTATGATCGAAAGGCTGATTATGCTTAAAAAGGACGTAATAGAAATATATAATCCCGTAGAACAATTGCGAAGATTCCAGAGGTATTTCGCCAATCCTTCAGAGAATATGTCAGAGCATTGTCTCAGCGAAGAAAATAATTTTATCATTAACCAATGGGGTGATGTCTTGTTGTGCTGGAATATGGCTGGTATCGGGGAGTTTAAAAAAGGCCCCGAGCAAATATGGAACTCTGCTTCCGCAGGCAAAATACGGAAAGCCATTCAGAAGTGCCGGAGAACATGCAGATTGCTTAATTGTAATCTGCTATTTGATTAAATTCCAAGGTACGCTTATATGAAAAAATTTTATATTGAGACTTATGGTTGCAGCAGGCGTTATCTGGATGCGGAAAGAATAAGTAACTATTTTCATGCCAATGGCATTAAAAAGACAATGAAGCCTGAAGAAGCGGATTATCTGATGTTGGTAACCTGCGGCTTGACTAAGCGGACGGAAGACGAAGTTATAGGCTCTATTGCCAGACTGAAAAGATCCAAAGGAAAAATGCTGGTATATGGATGTCTTCCCGCAATGAATTTAGACAGGCTCAAAACAATATATGACAGGGATATGCTTATAACCAGAGATATAGACCGCATTGACGAATTCTTTACCGGATTTTCCAAAAAATTCAAAGACATTGACGACGCGAATGAAGTAAAATCCATCCTTCCCTATAGTTTCCTGAAAAGGGTATCAATAAGATTTTTCATCCACCCTTTGTGCAAGTTTACCAAACTTAATCTTAAAGAAGGGTTAAGCGGCGGATTCGGGCTTAACAGGAAGACTTGGGCCTTGCGAATATCCGAAGGGTGTTCAGGGTCTTGCAGTTACTGCAATATCCGCAAGGCGATCGGCAGTATCAGGAGCAAGACGGTTCCGGAGCTGCTTAGGGAGGTAGATAAAGGTTTGGCTAAAAGAAAGTTTGATATTCACATAGTATCCAGCGATAGCGGCGCCTATGGCCTGGATATCGGCTCGAATTTGCCGGAACTCCTGAATGCGATATTAAAGAAGGACGACAGAATTAAAATAGGATTTATACAGGATTTACACCCTTATTATGTCCATAAATACCGCAAGCAGCTGGTAGAGCTGTTTAAGACGCGCAGGATCGGGAGTATCCTGACGGCAGTGCAATCAGGAAATCCCAGGATACTAAGATTGATGAGGAGATGGGATGATATTGACAATTTTAGGGAAACGCTCAGGCAAATAAAAGATTCTTCGCCGGATTTAAGGGTCATGACCCAGGTTATAGTAGGCTTTCCTTCGGAGACAGAAGAGGAATTCCTGGACACATTGAGCTATGTAAATAATTGCGGCTTTGACGAGGTGGATATTTTCGCCTATCATGAGTCACTCAGAACTGATAGCTCCGCTATCATGCCAAAAGTGGCCCCAGCGGTCATTATTGAGCGGACCAAGAGAATGGGATCAGCGCTTAATATGAGCAGGAGGATTTTGCTATAGGCTGTTTGGTTTAAAGAGGCATAGTTGTTCCATTGATTTTAAGAATTTCGTTGATGCCGCCCCGGTTTAGAGAAAAAGGACACTATAAATTATATGTTATTTAGAGATAGAAGGCCGAAGAGCGCAAGTATGGTGCTTACCACACGATGCAACGTAGGCTGTGGTATGTGCAAGATATGGAGGTCACCGAAAACTGAAATTGAGCTGAAGGATGCGTTAAGGATAGTCCTGGATTTGGAATCATTCGGTGTGGATACCATCCATTTGCTCGGAGGAGAGCCGTTACTATACGATTGTCTCTTTGACCTCGCAGCTTTCATAAAGAGCCGGAATATAAGATGCACCCTTATCACAAACGGCCTTCTTATAACCAGGGATAATATAAAGGACATAGGGAAGTTTTTCGATTATCTCTCCGTATCCATAGACGGCAGTTCCCAGGAGGTTTATGCGAGGACCCGCAACGGCGCTTCTTTTGATAAGGCGCTCGGAGGTCTTATGCTGGCAAAGGAATTCCATATACCCTGCGATATACGCTATACCATACAAAGAGAAAACCTGGATGACGTAAATAATGCCGTTAACCTGGCAGAAAGACTGGGTATAAAAATATTAGTGGGATTTGTGGAAACCAGGGGCATCGGCAATACGGAAAATGAAAACTATAAAAAAGTGGATGCACAAACCCTTGTAAGGCGGATATCAAAAATAGATTCCCCTTTTCTTCTGACCCGGAAAAGGACATTTGAAATAATCGCAAAAAGATTATCCTCCAGGCCGGTAAGATTTAAATGCAGCTCTCCATATAATTATATATTTATCTTTGTAACGCAGGACGTGTATCCGTGTTCCGTAATCGATGAGACGATGGGCAATTTAAAGAAAAACAAGATAAGCGAGATTTATTCTTCCGAAAAATTCAGGCAGATAAGAAACAGTATAAGAAACGGCACCAATAAAATTTGTAAGAGCTGCACTCATGGCTGCGAGATTAATGCCTCTATAACGGGATGGCGATGAAAGTTCTATTGACAATGCTGGGAGGCTTAAGCGGAGATTATACATACCTCGAAGACTTATATAATAATCCGCCGCCGGGTGTTTTGTATGATATGTGCCTGCCCGAAGAATTTACAAGGACCGCCGGCGCTGAGCTGAAAGAAAAAGCCGAAAGGTGCGATTTGATCCACCTGCATAGCTGGTTTCCTCCCTGCGATAATTCCTACACCGCAGGGTTTTTTAGAAATCTAAAAACGCCGCTTGTTTGCTCTTTTACAACGACCGTATGGGATTGCCACAGGCTGTATTGGAAGACAACGCCGTATGTTAAAATGGCAAAATGCCTTTTATACAGCCGGCTTGTAAGGCCTAAAAGATTTATCGCCTGGAGTCAGACGGCCAAACACCGGGCAATAAAACAGTTTAATTACAGTCCTGAAAAAATACACGTCCTGCCTCCATTTATCAAATCCCGGCCGGGTAACGCGAAGAGGGCCGGCCGGAATATAACGTTCGGATTCGTAGGAAACGATTTTGAAAGAAAAGGAGGGACTCTGCTGCTGCGGGCGTTTAAAATCTTGGCGGAAAGATACGCGGATTTATATCTTAAGATAGTTTCAAGTCATAAGATGGAAGGCGGTAGAAACATCGAATACCATGGTCTAAAAACCCGGGATGAACTATTCAGTTCTTTTTATCCTGAATGCGATATTTTTGTTCTGCCGACTACAGCGGATTTCTTCGGGATGTCTATCTTAGAGGCGATGTCATTTGGGATCCCTATAATAACAACCGACGTATATGCCATGAAAGAAATAATAGATGATGGAAAAGACGGATTCCTGATACCACCCGGAAATCTTGATGCCCTTGTGGCAAAAATGGGCATTCTGGTCGAAAACAAAGACTTGAGACAAAAGATGGGCGAAGAGGCTAAAAATAAGATATCAGAAAGATTTAACCCGGAGATGATAGGTAAAAACCTTAAGCAAATTTATGAGGCATGTTTTGAGGATCATTAGGAGTAAAAAGGACTAAATATCCAATTATGCTGAAGAGGATCTTACAGGAGGCAGTAGTAAAAGTTAATTTTTGGCCGTTTAATCGGATTTATCAAGCTTATTACTCTATTGCCGTAAATATCATAGTTTATTTTTTAAAGAGCCGGCGCGGGATACTCTCGGTTTATTTAGTCTCAAGCCTGGCAGCAGATGATTATGTCTTGGGCTTAAGCGATATTGACCTGGTAATCATCGTTGATGAAAACGAAGAAAGTAAGAGAGAAGCGGCCAGGCTTTATAACAGATTAAGCCGTTTTATACCTCTCTTAAGGCATGATGAATTAGCGGTATATGATATAGCGCAGATCCGGGATAATTACAGCCAGGGAGATTTATGGTTTAAATATAAGCTTTTTAGCGGATGCAAGAAAAATGGCAGGCTTCTATGCGGCACCGATATATTAGGCGATTTTAAGGAACTCTCCGGGATAGAAAAAAATGAGCCTGTTCTTGGGCAGTTGGCATTTATATGGCAGCTTTTCTTAAAAAACTTTGTAATAGGGAATAAAAGACACCGCGCGCTTATGCGAAATTACCTTTGCTATAAACTGACGGCTGATACCTGCAAGGCATTCATCTCTGCACGGGAAAATAGGGATTGCTTTAACAGGAAAAAAGCACTGGAATATGCCGGCGAATACCTTGACGGAAAACGAAAAAGCCATATCGAGAAAATAAAGGCATCGGCAAAGAATAGATTCGGAAATAATGATCCCTGTTGCACCGGAGATACATACGGTTTCTGTGTTTCCATGATACAGGAGACAATAGGATGTATGCCGGAGGTATCGGGGCGGCAGGGGGCCAAGGACATAAAAGAGCAGGTGCGTTTCGATTTCGAGGATTTGCATTTTATATTATCTGAAACAAACAGAGAAAAAGCGGAGAGGGTTGTTTCCTTGGCGCGGGGAAAATACAAAGGATGCGTGAGGTCAGTGCTTATATCGCCTTTTGACCTTTTGCACATCGATGAAGAAAAGATGTGTATCTTCATGATCCCGGAGAGAACGCTGCCTTTAGAGGCGATTATAGAAATGAACGCAATAATAGGTTCCGGCATCTCCGCGCAGCGGTTATATTTATATCTACTTAGCCCTGAAGCGGCAATCTCCCTGAACAGATTCGAACCCGGGCAAATACATTTGTTCATTTTTCTGCAGCAATGGATGCAGGTTACCGGCGCATATTTGAACACTCCTTTCTCCGTATTATTGGGTAAACCCCTGCAATCCCGGAGGGGAAGAAAATTAATGAAAGATTATTTTGTAAACGATCTTTCTGGATGGATCAGAGAAAATGAGGCTGTTATGCGCAAACTTATGAATAGCTGCGATATAATCAGGTTGCCGGCGGTCGAATTCCAGCTTTTCTTCTGGCGGGCACTGCGGTTGAAATTGATGGAGAGCCATACCGATCCTTCGGTCAAGGTCTTTATGCCCCTTTCAAGCTGGCAGGTATACCGACAATGCAAGAGTTCTCCCAGCTTTGATTTTGAGTGGCTTAACGATTTTCATGAAGAGTATAAAAAGGACCTGAACGGATTGCCTTCGAATTCAGAGGCCTGTTTCCAAAAGGCCGCGGCGCTTTTAAAAAAGATGTATTTATGAAAAAGATACCATTTATGAGTCAGTTGAAAATTAAAAAAAGAACTAAAGGAGAACTGCTTTCTTATTCTATCGAAATATTTATTTATACGTTTTTTTATAGCTTGCGCAAGGTTATTTATCCGATGATGAAAAAGTATTACCGGGGCCCAGGGAAGAAGTTTGCCTGTTCTGCCGCAAAGCGGTATGCGGAAAAAAAAGATATCTTTATTCCCCGGTATATTTTTCTTGAATCTACAAATCTTTGTAACGCCAGTTGTATATGCTGTCCGCATGATAAGATGACCAGACCAAAAGAGGTCATGCCGTGGGATTTATTCAAACTGATCATCGACGAATGTAAGACTTTCAGCGAGAACGGGCTTAAAAAGATTTTCCTGAACAAGGATGGAGAACCGTTGCTTGACCCGCTCTTGATCGAAAGGATAGAATACATTAAACATAACATCCCATCTGTTTCGCTCCACCTTAACTCCAATGCAATGTGCCTCGATGAAGAGAAAGCGGCTCGGTTACTTGATTCCGCCCTAGACAGCATCACTTTTACCGTTAATGGCGCCTCCAGGGAAACTTATGAAACCATAATGCGCGGGCTGGATTATCATTTGGTTAAGGGCAATCTGGAAAGATTCTTTGAACTAAAGGCAGATAGAAACAGCAGGTTAAAAGTGTCCATGCAAATAGTGGTATGCGATAAAAACATACATGAGGTTCAAAAATATAACAGGCAATGGTTCGGTAAAGCCGACAGCTTTGTTTTAAAATCGATGCATAATTTTTTTAATATGGGTACGTCGATAATGACTGATAAATTGAGCGGCGATCAGCTACGTTTTTGCGCAGAGCCGTTCGAAGGTTTATTTATATACTGTAACGGAGATTTGGGATTATGCTGTTGGGACTATGATAATTTAACCGGCCTGGGCAATGTGAGCAAGCACGGTATATTAAATCTATATAATAACAGCAGAAAACTCAATGACATCAGGGCCGCCATGCTTAAGATGGACTGCAGAAACACATATCCCTGCAACAGATGCTCTTTAAGTTACGGCCTTGATAAGAACACTATCTTAAATGCTTTAAAGCGGAGGCTTTTTGGCGGGTCCAACGTCGCCTTTTTATGATACTATCAACTGGTGCGGAAGATGGGATAAAATACGGAAAAGCCAACATGGCAGAGAATAAAAATAGAGAGGTTATGGATAATACGAAAAAGATTGTATATAAGTTTAAAGCGGCCTGTCAACTTTTGAAATACAGGGAGTTTGGCGAATTTTTGGCCCGGCTATTTAAGCATATTAAACCATTTAAGATATTTTATAGCGCTTCAGAAGGACGTCCTAGGCCCCTGCTCAAAATTGACACATGTTCATTTTGTAACGCAAGATGCGTGTGGTGCTGGATGCACAATTCCAACAAGGTCAAACAGGGTATGATGAGGTTTGAGGCATTTAAAAAAATAATTGATTTAAATGAAGACTTTCTGAAAGAAGGGAACTATTTGATCGAGCCTTACTTTAATGGAGAGGCGTTACTTAATCCCGAACTTTTTAAAATGTTGGATTATCTGGTTCAAAAACGTATCGGTCTTACCCCGCGCTTTGATACAAACTTGAGCGTAAAAATAGACATAGAAAAATTTATGAGTTTTCCTTGGAAACAGATATGGGTAAACGTGGGGGGCATTACCAGGGAAGTGCACGAGAAAGTAATGAGAAATACAGATTTTGAACTCGTGATAAACAACCTGGTTAAAATGCTCCAGATAAATAGAAATATCGTTTGTATCAAAATGAATCCGACTAAATATAATCTGCATCAACTTGATAAATTAACAGATTTTTTTGTTGGATTAGGAGGCAGATCAATTAATGCCCTAAGGTACAGTACCGGCTTAACTCTTCCGAAAATCGCTTCTCCGGAGGAGATCAAATTCTTTTTTGATAATGTAGTTTCAGAGGAAATGAGACGGTACCTAAGATTTGAGTATGATTTAACCGGAAAAGATTTCGGAATTAAGGCAAAAAAAGGCGGTTGTAATTTTACTGTCCCATCTATTTTTTTTGACGGGGCCGTGACCGCATGCTGTCACGATCAGGTAGGTCTGATGGATTTGGGAAATGCGACAGAGGCGCCTTTAAAAGTTATTTTTAATTCGGAGCTATACAAGGGAACGCTGAGAAAATGCCAAGCTCAAGAATTTTATTTTTGCAAAGAATGTAATTAACCAGGGAAAGCATAGTATGAGTCTTAAATTGTCTTGACAGAGGTAGATTAACAAACTATAATTTTGCTCAAATGAATAAGGATGATATGACGAAAATCGAGGATAAATTAAAAATTTCCGTTATCGTAGTTACTTACAATAGAGCTGATATGCTGAAGGATGCCCTGCTATCTCTTACTGCGCAGACACGCCTGCCGGATGAAGTGTTGGTGGTCGATAATAATTCTTCGGACAATACGAGAGAGGTCGTAGATAATTTTAACCATGGGCTTAAGATAAAATATGTACTAGAGCGGACTCAGGGGACT
>JBAZEP010000034.1:0-18008 GCA_041653835.1 Candidatus Omnitrophota bacterium | reverse complement strand
AGCGCGCAAGGAGTTACGGCGAGGTTTTTATACTGTCAAGACTACCTTCAGTATAAAAAACGAGCCGTAAACCGTAGCGCGCGGCGAAATCAGTTCAGTGCCGAACGGCCTGCCTGGACAAGGCGAGCCTATTTATATTGACACTTATATAGCCTATAATATATAATTAAACGAACACGGGAGCGTGAAAAATGGAAGAAATGAATGAATTAGTAAAGCAGCGTATCGATAAATTAAATGCCCTAAAAGACATGAATATCGAGCCTTATGGCCGGAAGTTTGATAAACCTCTTGCCATAGAAGCGATGCTCAAAGAGGCTAAGGAAGGGGATAGTGTACAGACAGCGGGCCGAATTACCGCGCTAAGGGAACACGGTAAAAGCAGTTTTTTTGACCTCAGGGATTCGAGCGCCAGAGTCCAGGTATATATCAAGGCGGATGTCATAGGCAAGGATATATATACTAATATATTTAAAAGATTAGATATAGGGGATATATTGGGGGTTAAAGGCAAACTTTTCAAGACCCATACCGGGGAAGTCACTATAAACGCAGAGGAAATCACCATGCTCAGTAAAGGCCTCAGGCCTTTACCTGAAAAATGGCACGGCCTTAAAGACGTTGATACAAGATACAGGCAGAGATATGTGGATCTGATCGTCAATGAAGAGGTGCGTAAAGTTTTCCGTGTCCGGAGCAGGATCATCTCTAAAATAAGGGAACTCCTGGATAAAAAAGGGTTCCTGGAAGTCGAAACCCCTATGATGCAGTCGATGGCAGGGGGCGCCGCTGGAGAGCCTTTTAAGACGCACCATAATGCGCTTGACCTAGACCTGTACCTGCGCCTGGCGCCTGAGTTGTACCTGAAAAGACTGCTTGTCGGCGGGTTCGACAAGGTTTATGAACTCAACAGGAACTTCAGGAACGAAGGTATCTCAGTAAGGCATAATCCCGAATTTACCATGATAGAAATATACGAGGCTTATTCCGATTGCAACGGCATGATGGAACTGACCGAAGAAATTTTCAATTACGCGGCAAACGATGTGCTTGGCACCAATAAAATTAAATTCGGGGAAGTGACCATAGACCTGACCCCTCCATGGCCGAGATGGTCGTTCGCGGACGAGATAAAGAGGAAATTCGATATAAATCCGGATGACTCTTCCGAGAGCTGGATTAAAAAGCTTCGCGCCAAGGGCGTGGATTTCAAGGCCAAGGATATCACGCGTTCACAGATAGCCAATATCATAACCGAGATGCTTGAGCCTGAGACAGGCGACAGGCCTATGTTCGTGATCGATCTGTTCGCGGAGCTGTGCCCGCTGGCTAAAAGAAAAAAGGATAACCCTCTTTTAACAGACAGGTTCGAGCTTTTTATGGGAGGCATGGAGATAGCGAACGCTTATTCGGAGCTCAATGACCCCATCGAACAGAAAAAGAGATTTGAGGAACAGCTTGTCGGCCAGGAAGGCGTAAAAAAGATAGACGAGGACTTTGTAAGGGCGCTGGAATACGGTATGCCCCCCGCGGGCGGGCTCGGCATAGGCATAGACAGGATGGTAATGCTTTTCGCGAACCAGCCTTCGATACGGGATGTGATATTATTCCCGCAACTTAAACCCGAAGCTTAAATATGTCATACGAATTGTGGATCAGTTTCAGGTATCTGGTTTCGAGGCGCAGGGAAAAATTCATTTCCATTATAAGCCTCATCTCGATAATGGGGATAGCCGTGGGCGTGACAGCCCTTATTGTGGTGCTGGCTGTGATGAGCGGTTTTGACAATGACCTGCGCGAAAAAATAGTAGGCACTAATTCGCATATAATAATCGAAAAAGGAGGCGGGATAGCCGACTATAACGCGCTCACGGCAAAGGTAAATAAGATACCGCATGTAAAGGCGAGCTCGCCTTTCCTGAACGGCCAGGCGCTTATAAGGCAGAACGAGCAGGTCGTCGGGATTATATTCAGGGGTATCGACCCCCTGAGGGAAAAAGAGGTTACCAATATACAGAAATACCTGGAATCCGGTACGCTTGAGCTGAAGAAGAACACGGTATTGATAGGGAAAGAGCTTTGTTCCAGGCTGAACCTGAAAATAGGGGACGCGATATCTTTGATATCAGCCGCGGATCCTAAGCCGAAGGAATTCAGGATAGGCGGCATATTTAATTCAGGCATGTTCGAATACGACGCGAGCCTTGTGTTTACCAGCCTTGAAGGCGCCCAGAATTTTTACGGCACTGGTAATCTCGCGGGCGGCATAGGTGTGCGCGTGGACAACGTGAATAACGCCGACCGCATAAAAACAGAGATCCAGAAAGAAATAGGATTTGATTACTGGGTCAGGAGCTGGTCCGAGCTGAATAAAAACCTGTTCAGCGCGCTTAAGCTCGAAAAGATAACCATGTTCATAATACTCGCGCTTATCGTGGTCGTGGCGTGTTTCAATATAGCCAGCACCCTTATAATGATGGTTATGGAAAAAACAAAAGACATAGGCATACTTAAATCCATTGGCGCCGGCAGCGGCAGTATAAAGAAGATTTTCATGCTGAACGGCTTCCTTATAGGTTTCGCGGGCACGTTTATCGGTGCGCTCGGCGGGTTCGGCCTATGCTATTTGTTAAAAACGTACCAGTTCGTGAAACTGCCGAGCGATATTTATTATATAGACAGGCTGCCGGTCAACCTGGAATTATCGGATTCGATGCTCGTGATAGCCGCCGCTATGCTGATAAGCCTGTTATCGACGCTTTATCCATCATGGCAGGCTGCCAGGATGGAACCTGTCGAGGCGCTAAGATACGAATAGTTCTCGACTAGGTTAAATGTCTAGTCGATATGTCCGCTCGAACAATATTCTTCGAGCGAAGTCGAGAAGAATAAGCTATGTTACGAGCCGACAATATTCATAAGACATACAAGGACGGTAAACGGGAACTGCATGTTCTAAAAGGCGTGAGCCTGGAAGTGAAAAAAGATGAGGTAATAGCCATAGTAGGGCCTTCGGGAGCGGGTAAATCAACGCTCCTGCATATACTGGGCGGGATAGATAAGCCTGATTCCGGCAAGGTATTTCTGGACACGACAGATTTTTATTCGCTGGACGATTCAAAGAGAGCAAGGGCAAGGAATCAGAAGATAGGCTTTGTGTTCCAGTTCTATCACCTTTTGCCGGAGTTTACAGCGCTGGAAAATGTTACCTTGCCCGGGCTTATAAAGGCATCGGCTGTCGGGCGCAAGGCGCAGGGAATAAAAAACAGGGCCGAGGTCCTGCTGGAAGATATGGGGCTTGCCAAGAGGATGCATCACAGGCCTTCCGAGCTTTCCGGGGGAGAACAGCAAAGGGTAGCGATAGCGAGGGCGCTCATAAATAATCCTAAGGTGCTCCTGTGTGACGAGCCTACGGGCAACCTGGATTCCGAGATGGGGCAGGAAATACTGAATATATTGTTTAACCTGAATAAAAAAAATAAAACCGCGATCATAATAGTTACACACGATAAAGAAATAGCGGGAAGGGCGCACAGGATCGTGGAAATGAAGGACGGGAGGATGTCATGGGATTGAAAGTCTATATCAACGGTGAGTATTTTGAAAAAGACCAGGCCAGGATATCTGTCTTTGACCACGGGCTTTTATACGGAGACGGCGTGTTCGAGGGCATACGCTCGTACGACAGGCTTGTTTTCAAATTAAAGGAACACATAGACAGGCTCTACGAGTCGGGTCAGGGCATTATGCTTAATATCCCTATTTCTAAAAAGGACATGATGAAAGCGGTCGTTGAGACGCTTAAGCTGAACAACCTGGATAACGCCTACATCAGGCTTATAGTTACCAGGGGCGTGGGTGATCTGGGATTGGATCCGAGGAAATGTAAGTCCGCGTCCATTATAATCATAACTGATGTTATAAAACTCTATCCTGAAAAATTGTGCAGGGAGGGTCTGAGTATTATCACTGTGCCTACGCCCAGGAATCTTCCTGAGGCGTGCAACCCCCAGATCAAATCCCTGAACTACCTGAATAATATCCTGGCTAAGATAGAGGCCTTGAACTCAGGCTGCGAAGAGGCGCTGATGTTTACTTCCCAGGGTTATGTGGCGGAATGCACCGGAGACAATATCTTTATCGTCAAAGGTAATAATCTCTTCACTCCGCCGGCATACCTCGGACTGCTTAAAGGCATAACAAGGGCTTCAGTCATGGAGGTTGCCGCGAAAAAAGGCATGGCAGTGAAAGAAGAGATCATAACAAGGCATAACATATTCACGGCGGATGAATGTTTCCTTACAGGCACTGCCGCGGAGATCATACCTGTCGTGTGTCTTGATAAAAGGATCATCGGAGACGGCAAGCCCGGAAATACTACGCTGGGATTGATGAAGGAATTCAGGAAACTGACAAAGACAGAAGGTATAAAATATTAAATAACGATTGCAGGGCGGATAATTATCCGCCCTGCAGGAGGCATAATCATGGTATGTAATATATGCGGTAAAAATCAGGCTACCGTGCATCTCACGGAAATAATAGATGACCAGATAACCGAATTGCATTTGTGTGAGGAATGCGCCCAGAAAAAAGGCGCCCAGATGGAAAGCCATTTCGGGCTTTCCGACCTATTGGCGGGCCTCGCGGACCTCGGCACGCAGTTCAGCAAGACCAAGGCTGACACCAAACTTAAATGCCCGAAGTGCGGCCTTACTTATGAGGATTTCAAAAAAATAGGAAGGCTTGGCTGCGGGGAATGTTACACGGCTTTTAAGGACGCGCTGGTGCCGCTTTTAAAAAGGATACACGGTTCGACCCAGCATTACGGCAAATCTCCTAAAAAGGCAGCCAGGGCGGTCAAGGCGAAAAATGAATTGGAAGTCCTGAAAGAAAAACTGCAGAGGGCCGTGCAGAGCGAGAATTTCGAAGAGGCCGCCAAATTGCGGGACGCTATAAGAGAGATCGAAAAGAAAAATAATAAGGCATAAAGGAGATTTGCATGACACTGGACGACTTATTGAATAATACGGGAGAATGGGTAAAGTGCTCCGGGCCAGGCTGTGACATAGTCATGTCTTCAAGGGTAAGGCTCGCGAGGAACCTGGCGGATTATCCTTTCGCGCACTGGGCGAGCAAGAAAGAACAGGAAACTGTCCTGAATACGGTAAAGGACAGCATCCTGACCGTCAAAAAATTGAAAGATTCATTGTGCCTGAAGATAGGGGAGCTGGACCCGATAGATAAACAATTCCTTGTTGAAAGACATCTCATGAGCAAGGAGCATATGATAGACGCGGAAAATAAAGGCCTGTGCGTGGGCCCGGACGAGATCATAAGCATAATGATCAACGAAGAAGATCATCTGCGCATGCAGGTCATGAAATCCGGATTCAATCTGAAAGAGGCGTGGCAGATATTGAACGATATCGACACAGAACTAGGTAATGTCCTGGATTTCGCGTATTCCGTGGATTTCGGGTATCTTACCGCCTGCCCGACAAATGCGGGGACCGGCATGAGGGCGTCTGTAATGGTGCACCTGCCGTCGCTTGTAATGACGAAACAAATCGGAAAGGTACTGCAGGCTATCACTAAATTGAGCCTGACCGCGCGCGGCCTCTACGGCGAAGGCACCGAGGCCAGCGGTAATTTTTTCCAGATATCCAACCAGGTTTCGCTGGGCCATAAGGAAGAAGACATTATCGACAACATAGAAAGGATAATAAAACAGATCATAGAACATGAACAGGCGGCGCGTGAAACCCTTATTGCGCAGAACAGGGAAGCGCTCGAGGACAGGATATGGCGGGCGTACGGCACGCTCAAGAGCGCGCATATAATAACAAGCAATGAGACCATAGACCTTCTTTCGCTCGTGAGGCTCGGCGTTGACCTGGGAGTGATAAAACAATTGGACAGGGCGCTTATAAATGAGCTTTTTGTGATAACCCAGCCCGCTCATCTCCAGAAGCTCGAGAAGAAAAAACTCGGACCCAACCAAAGAGATGTCAAGAGGGCGGAGATAATCAGGAAAAAGATAGGGAACAATTGATAGGAGGAATGTGTCATGTTTAACAGGTTTACGGAACGCGCGAGAAAAGTAATAATCCTGGCAAAGGAAGAGGCGAAGAGGTTTAATCATGATTATATAGGCACTGAGCATATCCTGCTTGGCCTTTTAAGGGAAGGCGAGGGCGTGGCAGCGGTCGTGCTCCAGAAACTCGGCCTGAATCTCCAGCAGATACGCATGGAGATAGAGAAGATCGTGAAACCCGGGCCGCCTACGGTCGTGTCTGGCGATATACCTTTTACGCCTACAGCCAAAAAGGTGATAGAACTTTCGAGTGAAGAGGCCAGGGCGTTGGGACATAACTATATAGGCACTGAACACATTTTATTGGGCCTTATAAAAGAAGGCGAAGGTGTCGCGTCCCAGGTCCTTGCTAATCTCGGGCTTGACCTGAACAAGGTCAGGGAGGAAATAGCCGAGCTTTTAGGCTCCAATATACAGCCGGGTTTCGGCGGTCCCCAACAGCCCGGACAGGGGCAGGGACAGGGCGGAGGCGGCGGAGGACAGGGTCCGCAGCAGAGGCAGGGCGGCTCCAAGACACCGGCGCTTGACGCGTTCGGGAGGAATCTTACCCTGCTCGCGCGCGACAATAAGCTGGATCCCGTGATAGGCAGGGAGAACGAGATAGAAAGGGTCATACAGATACTTTCGAGGCGTACTAAAAATAATCCCGTGCTCCTGGGAGAAGCGGGTGTCGGCAAGACCGCGATAGTGGAAGGCCTGGCGCAGAAGATAATAAAAGGCGATATACCCGAGATATTAAAAGATAAGAGGGTTATAATACTTGACCTCGCGCTTATGGTAGCGGGTACGAAATACAGGGGGCAATTCGAGGAGAGGATAAAAGCGGTAATGGACGAGATAAAAAGGTCCGAGAACGTTATTATTTTCATCGATGAATTGCACACGCTGGTAGGCGCGGGCGGCGCCGAAGGCGCTATAGACGCGTCCAATATACTAAAGCCCGCTCTTTCAAGAGGCGAGATACAGTGTATAGGCGCTACCACGCTGGACGAATACAGGAAAAATATAGAAAAAGACGCCGCGCTCGAAAGGCGCTTCCAGACAATAATGGTAGATCCGCCCAGCGTGGATGAAACTATCCAGATATTGAAAGGCCTGAGGGACAGGTATGAAGCCCATCATAAAGTAGAAATTACGGATGACGCGGTGGAAGCGGCGGCCAAGTTCTCGGACAGGTACATCGCGGGAAGGTTCCTGCCGGACAAGGCGATCGATCTTATAGACGAGGCAGGCGCCAAGGCCAGGCTTTCCATCATGACCGCTCCGCAGGAAATAAAGGACATGGAGCGCGAGATAGAGAACATACACAAGGAAAAAGATTCCGCGATAAAGAACCAGGATTTCGAAAAGGCCGCCAATCTCAGGGATGATGAGAAAAAGGCGCGCGCCAAGCTGGATAAGGTGCGCGAGGAATGGAAAAAATCCAGGATGGAGGCCAAGCCCAAGGTTGACGAGGAGATGATCGCCAACATAGTCTCTAAATGGACAGGCATACCTATCTTCAGGCTCGAGGAAAAAGAATCCGAGAGGCTGATGAAGATGGAAGAGGAATTACACGAAAAGATCATAGGCCAGGACGAGGCCATAAACGCCATCGCTCACGCGGTAAGGCGTTCGCGCGCGGGCATAAAAGACCCCAAAAGGCCCATAGGTTCTTTTATATTCCTGGGCCCCACGGGCGTGGGCAAGACCCATCTCGGCAGGGTCCTCGCGGACTTCATGTTCGGCGATGAAAACGCGCTTATACAGCTTGACATGTCCGAGTACATGGAGAAATTCAATGTCTCAAGGCTTGTCGGCGCTCCTCCCGGGTATGTGGGCTATGAAGAAGGCGGACAGCTTACCGAAAAAGTAAGGCGCAGGCCGTATTCCGTGGTACTGCTCGATGAAATAGAAAAGGCGCATCCTGACGTATTCAATATCCTTCTGCAGGTATTGGAAGACGGCCGCCTGACAGACAGTTTCGGCAGGAAAGTGGATTTCAGGAATACCATACTCATAATGACCTCTAACGTCGGGGCCGAGATATTCAGGAAGAGCGGCTCGCTTGGTTTCAAATCAGAAAGCCAGGAAGTCACTTACAAGGATATGAAGGAAAGGCTCCTCGACCAGGTCAAAAAAACTTTCAAGCCGGAATTTTTAAACAGGATCGATGATACCATAGTGTTCCATCCCCTTACAAAAGAAGATCTCTATAAGATAATAGAGATAGAGATGGAAGAAGTCAAAAAAAGACTGAAGGAACAGGATGTAATTATAAGCCTTGACCAGTCGGCGAAGGACCTTTTGATAGAAAAAGGTTTTGACCCTGTGTTCGGCGCGAGGCCTTTGAAACGCACCATACAGCGCCTTGTTGAAGATCCCCTGGCGGAAGAGATCATATCGAAGCGCCTGCAAAAAGGAAAGCCGGTGACAGGTGCGGCGGAAAACGGAAGGCTTGTATTTAAATGAAGCGCGGTTTTAAGATCATGGCGCTTGGCGCGGTTTTAAGTTTTATTAGCGCGCTTGACGCCTTTGCGTTGGATCCCGGGATCGATAAGGCGGTATCTTTTAATCTCTATCTTTCCGGCGCCAGGAACCTGGTTTCGGAGTTGAAGATAGATAAACTGGACATCAAAGGCGCCTTTCTTTCGGGCTATATTATTTTAAAAGCCAGGGTGCTGGAAGATAAAACCCTGGCCGGCAAGCTTTATTCGAGCAATATGACGCTGGATTCGAAGGCGCTGCCGGAGTTGAAGATATTCTTCAAGCTTACGAAAGACGAGTTGAAGATATACTCGCTGAATGTCGGGAAGGCATATCAGTTAAAAGGCACGATAGGCCTGAAAGAACCTTTTGAGACGAATGTTTATTTTGAGATAATCAGGGCAAACCTCAGGGACATCGCGCTGCTCATGAAAGCGAAGAGGCCCGAGGTGGTAACAGGTATAATGAACGGCCTTATAAATATAAAAGGGCCGCTCAAAAACCTTGAGTCGAGCGGTTTTATAGGAGGCAGGCAGGGCAAGGTAGGGCCGATATGGTATGATTCCGCGGATATAAGGATCAACGGCGCGGGGCCGATAATAAACATCGTGGATTCCAGGATCAAACAGGCGCAGGCTGTTTTTACGATGGAAGGATATATTGACCTCAGGAACATATCGGGTCCCGGCCTCTTGAGCGGCATAAAGGTCAAGTCCGACATGAAGACCATAGTCTGGGATGGCTGGGACATAAGCAAAGAAGGCGTGGACAGCCTTAAGATGATCAAGGATATCGGGGACAATGTTTCTATCGGTTTCAGGACATTCGCCAGGGAAGAACTGCCCCCTTACCAGAAAAGGGAGAACATGGACGAGATGAGCCTGGAATATAAGATGGAGAATGGCCAGGCATTGCAGATGAAACTGAAAGAGAACGAGGAATTTTTCGGAGTGGAACATAAAAGGAAATTTTAGGGAGCAGGGGAAATCATGAAAGACTGGATAAACAGGCTCGGGATAAAGGCGCTTAACTTTTTTATTTATATAGGCGGTACGTTCAACCTGATGGTCGGTACGATATTCCAGTTGTTTGTCCCGCCTTTCAGGAAAAAAGAATGGTTTATCCAGATGTATAAAGTAGGCGTACTGAGCTTCCCCATAGTTTTCATGGTGGCGCTCTTTACCGGCATGGTGCTGGCGCTCCAGAGCGCTTATCAATTGACAAAGATGAACGCCCAGATGTATATATCCAGCCTTGTGGCGCTTTCCATGCTGAGGGAACTTGGCCCTGTCCTGACCGCGCTTGTCATAGCTGGAAGGGTAGGGGCCAGTATAACCGCGGAACTCGGGACCATGAAAGTGAGCGAGCAGATAGACGCGTTGAGGACGCTCGCAGCCAACCCCGTCAAATATCTTGTTGCCCCGCGTTTTCTCGCGTTGTGTATAATGCTCCCGCTGCTTACGGCTTACGCTGATTTCATAGGGATAGTAGGGGGTTATTTGATAGGTGTTTATAAACTCCTGATAGGCTCCACCATATACTGGAAAATGACATTCGATACGCTGGCGTTCAAGGACCTGTTCACAGGGCTTTTTAAATCTTTGATATTCGCGGTGATCATATGTATAGTTTCATGCTATGAGGGTTTTACTACCGAAGGCGGCGCAGAAGGCGTGGGCAAGGCCACGACGCGCTCCGTGGTCATATCGTTTATATTGATAATCGCGGCCGATTGTCTTTTTACGGCGTTATTTTATTTCATGTTCCCATGAGGATATTAGGCATAGACCCCGGGCTGGCGATCACCGGTTATGGGCTTATAGAGGCAGCGGGCAATAACGTTAGACTGATAGAGGCCGGCATCATGCGGTCCAGCGCGAAGGATAAAATAGAAAAGAGGATAGCGCTCATTTATAAAAAAATGATAAATCTTCTGAAGGATACGAAGCCCGGGACAGTGGTATTGGAGGAACTGTATTCGCATTATAAACATCCCAAGACCTCTATACTTATGGCGCACGCGCGCGGCGCAATATGCCTCGCGGTGGAGCACGAGGATATAGCGCTTGTGAATTATCCCGTTACCAGGATAAAGAAGGCCATTACGGGCAGGGGAAGGGCCTCGAAAGAACAGGTGCAGAGGACGGTCACGAGTCTATTGGGGCTGAAAGAGCCGCCTGAACCTGTCGATATAACGGACGCGCTGGCGCTGGCTATGGCGCACGCTAATATACAGGCGCATGAGAACTCAGGGAGACGGTAATGATCTGCAGGATCTCGGGTAAAGTGGTGGAGAGAAAAGAGGACGCGATAGTGCTGGAGGTGAACGGCATATGTTACGAAGTGCTTATCCCCGGGGCTGTAATGCAGTGTCTGGAAAAAGGCATCGGGCCTGACGGCACTATCTCTCTTATCACATACCACTATCTCCAGGTGGAGCCCTCCAAGGGGTTCCAGCTCCTGATAGGTTTTTTGAATGAGATAGAAAAAGAATTTTTCGAGAAATTCATCACGGTCTCGGGCATCGGGCCTAAGGCCGCGGTCAGGGCGCTGAAGATGCCTATATCCATGATCGCGCGCGCTATCGACATGTCTGATGTGTCTTTTTTGAAATCCCTGCCCGGCATAGGCGAACAGCGGGCGCGGGAGATCATAGCTAAACTCCAGGGCAAGGTCGGGAAATTCGGGCTTCTCCAGGATACAGGGGCTCTCACGGGTGGTTTCACATGCAAACGCGGCATTGAGGAAGAGGCAATGGGGGTCCTGTCGCAATTACAGTATAAAAAATTCGAGGCCAAGAATATGCTGGACGAGGCATTGAGGCGCAACCCGGACATAAAGACAGCGGAAGAGCTTTTGAACGAGGTATATAAACAGAAGTCCAAGAAATAAAGAGGGCAAGAGGCGGACGAATGGCTACTGAAAAGGTGAACGACGATCGCGAGCGCCTGATAATGGGGAAGGAAGCTGAGGAAGAGGCCGTATTCAATATTTCCCTGAGGCCGGACAGCTTAAAAAATTTCGTAGGCCAGAAACCCATCATAGAAAATGTGAACATAGCGATAAAGGCGGCGAAGAAAAGGAAAGAAGGCCTTGAGCATATCCTGCTTTCAGGCCCGCCCGGCCTCGGCAAAACTACCCTCGCCCACATAATAAGCCATGAGATGGGAGCCAAGATAACAGCTACTTCGGGCCCGGCTATAGAAAGGGCGGGAGACCTGATAGGCATCCTTACCAATCTCGGCGAAGGGGACGTGCTTTTTATAGACGAGATACACAGGCTGTCGAAGGTCGTGGAGGAATTCATATATCCAGCGATGGAAAATTTCCAGATAGACTTCCTGATAGACAAGGGGCCTTACGCGAAGACTATAAAGTTTAACCTGAAAAAGTTCACGCTCATAGGCGCCACTACCAGGGCGGGGCTGTTGAGCGCGCCTTTGAGGGGCAGGTTCGGGATGTTTTATCACCTTGATTTTTACGAGGCGGATGACCTTGTGAAGATAATAGAGCGTTCCGCCGGCCTGTTAAGCATACCTCTCGACAGGGAAGCGGCTGTCGAGATAGCGGGCCGTTCCCGCGGCACTCCCCGCGTGGCAAACAGGCTCCTGAGAAGGGTCAGGGATTACAGTGAGGTAAAAGGCAATAAAAAAATAGACAGGCAGGCGGCCATCGACGGCCTGGCGTCGCATAGGATAGATTCCGCCGGGCTGGATGATATAGACAGGAAAGTCATCAAGGCGATAATAGATTTTTATGACGGCGGCCCGGTCGGCATAGAGTCGCTCGCGGCGACACTTAACGAGGAAAGCGATACCATAGTCGATGTGGTGGAGCCGTTCTTACTGAAGATAGGATTTTTGAAGCGCACGCCCAGGGGCAGGGAAGTCACAAAACTGGCGTACGACCATATGAAAATAGCGTATAAGAAAGAGAGCCAGAAAGAGTTATTTTAAAATGATAGAAATTATTAATCTTTCCAAATCATTCGCCGGTCCCAAGGTCCTGGACGACCTGAACCTGACCATAAATTCGGGTGAGGTTATTACCATTATAGGGCGTTCGGGCTGCGGCAAGAGCGTGCTCCTGAAGCATATCATAGGGCTTGTGAAACCAGACATGGGGCAGGTGATCGTGGACGGTAACGACGTTACAAGGCTCGAGGAATACGAGATGGATAAGCTCAGGCTCAGCTTCGGCATGCTTTTCCAGGGCGCGGCGCTGTTCGATTCGATGACAGTGGGGGAGAATGTGGGTTTCTCGCTGAGAGAGCATACGGCGATGCCTGAAACGGAAGTGTCCGCCAAGGTCGAGAACGCGCTGGGGCTCGTGGGATTGAAAGGCATAGAGAAACTGATGCCGTCTGAATTGAGCGGAGGGATGAAGAAAAGGGTCGGACTGGCGCGCGCGATATGTAACAGCCCGAAGATCGTATTGTATGATGAGCCTACGACAGGGCTGGATCCGATAAACGCGGACGCTATAAACGACCTTATCATAGATTTGAATAAAAAATTGAATGTTACGTCTATAGTGGTTACTCATGACATGGTGAGTGCCTATAAAATATCCAACAGGATAGCGATGATGTACAAAGGGAAGATCATCGCGATAGGCGCGTCCGGCGAGATAAAGAACACAAAAGACCCGATAGTTAAGCAGTTTATAACAGGCGCGGCAAAAGGCCCGATAACCGAAGATACATAATAAAAGGAGATACTATGTTTACAAGGGTGAATTTTGAGCTGAAGGTCGGTATATTTATCTTTATAGGCATGGTGATACTTTCCGTAATAATATTTTCCATAGGGAATTTTTACAGCGTCAAGCGAGGCTATAATATCGACGTAGTATTCAGCTTCGCGAACGGTATAGGCGTAGGCGCGCCTGTGCGTTATTCCGGGGTCGAGGTGGGTGAGGTACAGGAGATAAAGGTTTATTTCGACGAAAAAGAAAATAAACCCCTTGTCAAGCTGACGATCTGGGTGTCCCAGAATACCTGGATCAACGAGAATGCCAAGGCGTCTATCAATACGCTCGGGCTCCTGGGCGAGAAATACCTGGAGATATCCCCGGGCACAAGGGATACCAGGCTCCTGCAGAAAGGGGAGACACTCAGGGGGCAGGATCCCGTATCTACTGAGGAGATAGCCAGGTCCACGAAAGAGCTGATAGAAAAAATAAGTACTCTTACGGAATCCGTAAACGATATCGCGGGAGACGACAGCCTGAGGACGTCTTTGAAAAATACCGTCAGCAATATGGAAGCGTTAAGCGGGGATTTAAGGGACTTTTTATCTTACGCTAAACAGGGCAAGGGCACTATCGGGAGGCTTATGTCAGACGACACGCTGTATAATCATATAGACGAGTTGATACTCGACATCAAACAGAACCCGTGGAAACTTTTATTCAAGCCGCCCGAGGCTAAAAGGAGCAAGAAAAAATAACATAAGGTACTGGTTGCAATATGTAAGCAGAAAGGAGCAATATAAATGACTTTAATTTTTATACGGGTATTTTTTGTGATACTCAGCGTGATAGTGGGTTTTCAGGTTGGGTCGTTCGTGCAGGTGGGGAGTTCGGATTTCAGTTCATTAGGCGGGCTTCTGGGATTTATCCTGGCGGTCGTTATAATTATCCTTGAATTTACCATGAGAAAGGTATCTGTGAGAGGGCTTTCGTCCGCTGTTTTCGGTTTGATATTCGGCCTCATAATGGCGAAGCTCGTGTCGGATACCATGGCGTTGATATCGATGGACAAAAATCTGGTTTATTCTTTACGCGTGGTGCTCACGCTCGTTTTCTGTTATCTCGGTATGATCATGGCGATGCGCGGCAGGGATGAGTTCAATATAATCGTGCCTTATGTAAAATTTTCCAGGCAGGACCAGAAAGACGAGATAATACTCCTGGATACGAGCGTTATCATAGACGGCAGGATCGCCGATATCTGCAAGACCGGTTTTCTGGACGGGAAATTTATCGTGCCGCGTTTCGTATTGAAGGAATTACAGCAGATAGCGGATTCTTCGGATTCGCTGAAGCGCGAGCGCGGAAGGCGCGGCCTGGATATCCTGGGTAAACTGCAGAAGAGCCCGAATATCGACATAAAAATACACAATGAGGATTTCGCGGACATCCCTGAGGTGGACCTGAAACTCGTGAAACTGGCGAAGGTCCTCGGCGCGAAGATATTCACCAACGATTATAACCTGAACAAGGTTTCGGAGATACAGGGCATAAGGGTGCTTAACGTAAACGAGCTCGCCAATGCCCTGAGGCCGGTTGTGCTCCCCGGGGAGGCGCTCGAACTGCGCCTTATAAAAGAAGGCAAGGAATACAACCAGGGCGTGGGATATCTTGAAGACGGGACAATGGTGGTGGTGGAGAACGGAAGGCGCCTGATAGGCCAGAATGTGAACCTGGTCGTAGGCAGCGTGCTTCAGACCGCGGCGGGCAGGATGATCTTCGCGAAAATTTCGGAAAACGCAAAGAGATGAATGTAGCGGCTATTGTGCCGGGCGCGGGCAAAGGCGTCCGGTTAAAATCCAGGGTACAAAAACCTTATATTGAGCTGGCAGGCAGGCCTATACTCGCGCATACCCTCGTAAGGCTTTCTAAAAATAAGAATATAAAAGAGATAATTCTGGCGGTGGACAGGAAAAAAACAGGATATGCCGGGATAATAATAAAGAGATACGGCATCAAAAATGTGAAGATCGTGGCTGGAGGA
The DNA here is from genome assembly GCA_041653835.1 of Candidatus Omnitrophota bacterium. Lineage (GTDB taxonomy): Bacteria > Omnitrophota > Gorgyraeia > Gorgyraeales > Gorgyraeaceae > UBA10183. The sequence continues at coordinate 2,709 of JBAZEP010000034.1, read as the reverse complement.
AAAGAGCGCAGGGATTCGGTTTATAACGCGTTGAAGGCAGTGTCTCCGGATATGGATTATGTATTGATACACGACGCTGTCAGGCCTTTTATTACGGATACCCTGCTGGGGGCGTTATTGAAGGCGGCTTCAAGGCATGGCGCCGCCATAGCGGCCGTGCCCGTAAAGCCCACATTGAAGATAATAGATAAAAACGGTTTTATCAAAGCCACTCCTTCGCGGGAGATGTACTGGGAGGCCCAGACCCCGCAGGTTTTTAAAAAGGGATTGATAGAAAAGGCGTATGAATCAGCGGTCAGGAAAAACATTTCCGCGACCGATGATTCCATGCTGGTGGAAAAGATCGGCGTAAGGCCCAAGATAGTGATGGGGCAGTACGTTAACATAAAAATTACCACAAAAGAAGATCTGGAATTGGCGAGAATATTTATTGATAAAGGACGGTTGACGGAGGCGGTATGAGAGTAGGCATTGGTTATGATATCCACAGGTTCGTGGACGGAAGGCCTCTTATGCTGGGAGGCGTAGAGATACCTCATATAAAAGGCCTGGAAGGGCATTCGGACGGCGACGCGCTCCTTCACGCTATATGCGACGCTATTCTTGGGGCGGCGGGTATGGATGATATAGGCCATCAATTCCCGGTAAATGACGACAGGTACCTGAATATATCCAGCTCGGAACTTTTAAAAGCGGTTTCGGAAAAGATAAATAAAAAAGGCTACAGGGTGGAATACGTGGATTCCGTGATAATACTCGAGGAGCCCAAGATAGCGCCTTTCAAAGAGGGAATGAAAAAAGAGATATCATCCGCTCTCGGCATAGCGCAGGACAGCGTAAGCGTAAAAGCCACCACGCAGGAAGGTATCGGCGCGATCGGGAGAGGCGAAGCCCTTGCCGCGTACGCTGTCGCGTGCCTGGCAAAAATATGAAAATATATAATACGCTTACAAGAAAAAAAGAAGAGTTCAGGCCTATAAAAGACAATAAGGCCGGTATGTACGTGTGCGGCCCTACTGTTTATGACGCGCCTCATATAGGCCACGCGAGGAGCGCGTTTGTGTTTGATGTTATACGGCGTTATCTTGAATATAAAGGCTACGAGGTTAATTTTGTCAGAAATGTCACCGATGTCGACGATAAGATAATAAATAAAGCCAGGGATGAATTTAAAGGAGAGGACCTGAATTCGGCGGTAAAAAAAGTATCCGATAAATATCTTGAAGTCTATCATGACTACATGGAAAAACTCGGTATCCTCAAACCTGACGCGGAGCCTAAGGCGACGGAATATATAGAGAAGATGGTAAAATTCATAAGAGCGCTGGTCGAGCGCGGCACAGCTTACGCGTCAGGCGGCGATGTGTATTTTGACGTGCGCAAGGCCGATAAATACGGCAAGCTGTCCAACCAGGGTTTTGAGATGCTTGAGTCAGGTGCCAGGGTGACTGCGGGTGAGAACAAAAAAGACCCGCTGGACTTCGCGCTGTGGAAATCAGCGAAGGAGGGCGAGCCGTCATGGGACAGTCCGTGGGGCAAGGGCAGGCCTGGCTGGCACATAGAATGCTCGGTAATGAGTTCTGATATTTTGGGAGACGAATTCGATATCCACGGTGGCGGCATTGACCTTATATTCCCGCATCATGAGAATGAGATCGCGCAGTCCGAAGGCGCGGGCAAGAAATTCGCCCGCTACTGGCTCCACAATGGCCTCCTGACAATCAATAAAGAAAAAATGGCGAAGTCGCTGGGAAATTTTATCACGATAGAAGAGATATTGAATAAATATCCCGCGGATGTTTTAAAGATATTATTTTTACAGACCCACTATTCCCATCCCGTTGATTTTTCATGGGAAAAAATGGAAGAGGCGAAGAAGGCGTACGAGAGAATTACCATATTAATGGAGAAACTTAAAAATATAAAGGAAGAGACAGCTTCAGATAAAGATATAGACGCTTATCGAGTGAAATTTGAAGAGGTTATGGATGATGATTTTAATACAGCCCAAGCGCTAGGGGTTATTTTTGAGTTAGTGTTGTTCATTAATAAAAATATAGAAAGCGAGGGAATAGTAGGATACGCAAAATATGTTTTAATTGAATTAGCAAGAGTTTTAGGGTTATCTGAAAAATTGCTTACAGAATTTCCGCGAAGCTATAGTTTGGAATTCAACGAATCATTTAACATGCAAGATGACATACAGGCGTGTATTATCGAGAGAAATGAAGCGAGAAGGAAAAAAGACTTTCAAAAAGCAGACAGAATCAGAAAAGAATTAGAAGAAAAAGGTATTATTCTGGAAGATACAAAGGACGGCAGAACTGTACCCAGAAAGAAAATGTAGTAGCAGCTGAGCAGACCTAAAGAAAAGCGTCGGAGATTCGAGCGGGCAGGGTGTCCGCCAATGCTTCTGTGGCGGACGAGCGAGAATCTCCGCCCGAGCGAAGGACGCCTCGCTGGGGCGTCCGAGCATCTTTTCGCAGGTCTGCCCAGTTGCGATAAAAATTATGAAACGCGGGATATTTATAACATTCGAAGGGCCTGAGGGAAGCGGCAAGACTACGCATTCCAGATTACTATGCGATTTTTTACGTAAGAACGGCTATAAAGTCTTGCATACCCGCGAGCCTGGCGGAGTTGTGATCAGTGAAAAAATACGTAATATCCTTTTAGATCCTAAAAATAAGGGCATGGACACGGCTTGCG
>JBAZEP010000033.1:7204-19130 GCA_041653835.1 Candidatus Omnitrophota bacterium | reverse complement strand
CTGTCCAGGCAGGCCGTTCGGCACTGAACTGATTTCGCCGCGCGCTACGGTTTACGGCTCGTTTTTTATACTGAAGGTAGTCTTGACAGTATAAAAACCTCGCCGTAACTCCTTGCGCGCTTTATCTAAGGACCAGCGATGCCGAAACGTTCTGATGTGCCTCAGGCCTGCCTGGACAGGACAAATAGATTAAAAATATTGCACAATTAATTATTTCCAGTTATTTTTTGCTTGGGATCAATGAAGGGAGTACTTACAGCCTTTGTCAAAGGCTTCTTTGAAGTCGTACCTATTGTGAAAGTCTTCTTTGCGGTCTTCCTCTGTTTTGCCCAGGAGGCCTGAGTTTATAAGATTAAAAACTATCTCGCCGAAATCGTTGGTTGTCTTAATGCCCCATTTTTCCAGCACTAGCCTTGCCAACGGCCCAAACTGCTCAAGGCAGTAATCTTTTACGCCGTCCGAAAGCTCCTGGCCCGTAACGTGGCCTTTTCTCTTGAGCTTTTTCATGGTGTAGTCCATGCTCGCCATAATAAAGGAATACGCCTCGGGGTCGTATCTTTTATCTTTATCCAGTATCGTCAATAAGGCAAAAACCTTATTTATGTTTTGCTTATTTTTTCCCTCAGCCATAAGTGATAGAAAGTATACATTGTGATGCTGGTTTTGTCAAGTTGGGCCGAAGGATCTTCCCGGGTCTTATTGTGTAATAATTAAGGAGTTGTGAGGGGTTTTAAAAATCTGGCGCCTACAACGAACTTGTCAGAATAAGGCTGATTCGAAATCCAGACTACCTCTGCCTGGGTTTTTACCGGTCCTGCCTGCCAGGGGGAAAAAAGTTCGAATGTAAGATGTGATTTTTTCGGTATGAATTCGTTCGAGATAAACCCGATGCCGCTGTTACTTATATCTTTTGCCACGGTATCGCTGTATTCCTTTATGCCTTGCTGGTAATAGCGGACGGGCGAATTGAACAAGACTCTTGTGGCTATCCTTTTATTTTCTCCCATGCTACAATTTTATCACATAACTCGTTATTTGTCAAATAGTTACTGAGTATCGACCGTTTTTTCCACTATGGAATTTATTCTGAACGCGTCTTTTCTCTTCAGATTCGTGAACTCAAGGCCTGTGTCGAATGCTTCAGATCTCTTGTCCGCTTTACTGACTATGACCCATGCCACTGTTCCGTCGCATTCTATGGAAGGCTGTCCGTCCATTAAATCCAGATGTATTTCCACCGGCGCGAATATGCCGAGGTCCCTGGGTAATATTACGCATATGCCGCCTATACCTATATTTTCGGTCTGTGTCGACAATACATCCTGCTGGTCTTTTCTTTTAACCGATAATACGCACGGGTAACTTGCCCTCGGGAACTTTCTCCTGTTTATTCCGCCCCACATAAAATCCTCCTCTATGTTTTTCTGCCGCTTTTAAATCAATTATAAAACTGAAATGCATATAATTCAAGAAAAATCTCTTTTATTATTGCCCATGTGGTGCTATAATTCAAATAGTTATGTATCTGCGCTTTTATGGATTAAAAGAAAAACCTTTCAGTGTAACAGCCGACCCTAACTTCCTTTACCTGAGCAAAAAGCACAAGGAAGCCATAAGCCACATGCAATACGGCATCCAGGAACGCATGGGTTTTATGGAGATCACCGGTGAAATAGGCGCGGGAAAAACTACCGTGTGCAAGGCGCTCCTGAACCGGCTTGACAGCCATACAAAAACCGCTTTTATCCTAAACGGCGACTTGTCCGAACTGCAGCTCTTGCAGGCCATCGTGGAAGACTTCGGCCTGCAGGTAAAAAACAAGCATAAGATCACTATGCTGAAAGAGTTTAATGAATTTCTGCTCGGACAGCTGAAACTCGGGAATAATGTAGTACTTATTATAGACGAGGCCCAGAATTTGAAGCCGTCACTCCTGGAGCAGGTAAGGCTTTTATCGAACCTCGAGACGGAAAAAGAAAAACTGCTTCAGATCATCCTGGTGGGACAGCCTGAATTAAAAGAGAAACTCGCGTCCAAGGAATTGAAGCAATTGCGTCAGAGGATAGCTATCAGGTATCACATACCCTCTCTTTCCAGGCATGAGGTGGAAGGCTACGTATCCCACAGGCTTAACGTGGCGGGTAGCGACAACGGGATTTTTCATAAAGACACTATTGAGGAAATATTCAAATTTTCAGGAGGCATACCAAGGCTGATAAACATACTGTGTGACAAGTCGCTCCTCGCGGGTTACGCCGCGGATAAAAAAATCATAGGGTGCGACACTATTAAAAAATGCGCTCAGGAAATCGAGGGGGTGTTCGATGAGTATTGTCAATGACGCTTTGAAGAAAGCCGGCAAAGAATTCGAATTTAACGCGGGCAAGGGAAAACGAGCCGTGTTTAATCCGGCATTTTTGATAACGACGGCGGTTCTTTCCTGTCTTATCATAGTTTTATACATGATTAGGCCCGCTAACAAGAGCGTAGAATCCAACAGGCCGGGCACCGCTGCCCAGCAGGCCCTTAACAACATCGAACATAAAAGCATATTGATGCCCATGAAACCGCGTAATATGGCTAAACTGGACGGCATTGTCTATGGCGACAAAGAAAGATGGGCTATTGTAAATGACAATATCGTGAAAGAAGGCGACAAACTCCTCGGCGGAGAGATCACGGCTATAACAGAAAATATAGTGAAGATAAGAAAGAATGACGGGAGCGAAATTACCCTAAGTTTGAAGTAGGGAACTGTTTCAGACCATTCCCTGCAAGATTATCTGATTTCCGATTCCAGCGCGCAAAGGGCTTCTTTGGCGGATGCCTGTTCCGCGCTTTTTTTGTTTGGCCCGGACCCTATCCCGTATCTTTTGCCGGCCGCCAACGCTTCCACTATGAAATGTTTTTTATGGTCTGGGCCTATCTCCGAAAGCACCCTGTAGGAAGGTGTGGTCTTGAATTTCCTAAGCACTGTCTGCTGAAATATCGATTTGTAATCTTTCAGCCCCTTGCCTTCTTTTACCAGCTGTATCTCGGGCCTGAATACCCTGTTTATAAAAGCGTGCGCCGTTTTTAACCCGCCGTCTAAAAATATGGCACCTATGATAGCTTCCATGGCGCACATCAGGTTTGACACATGCTTTCTCCCGCCCGAGGCCTCTTCTCCTTTCCCGAGCAGGAGATACTCGCCTATACCCAATTCCTTCGCTATCCTGCCTAGCGCTTCCCCGCTTACAAGCTGGGATTTATAACGCGTAAGCACGCCTTCGTCTTCCATGGGGCAGTCATTATAAAGAATGTGGCTTATGACCAACCCCAGCACGGAATCACCAAGAAATTCCAACCTCTCATTATCGGCGGAGATCCCCAGATTTTTTTCGTTAGCGTATGATTTGTGCGTAAACGCCTGGTTCAATAAATGCTTGTCCCTGAAACCGTATTTTATTATGGATTTTTCGAAAATTTTAAGTTTCTTGAGCCGGTTCTTATCTTTTTTCAAGTTCATAAAGGCTCCGAACAGCCCCTTCGATTATACGGCCGGGTATGCCCTCTTTGACAGTAACCTTCCCTATCCCGGAGGGCAGGACAAAGCGGTTCCTGCCGTGTATGAATTTTTTATCGCGGCGTTGGGCAGATAAAATATCTTTTGTTTTTACGCCTTTGAGTGTCACGGGAAGGCCTATATTCTTTATCACATTTCTTATCCTGCAGCCGTCGTTCCTTTTCAAGAGCCCCATTTTTTCCGCCATATAAATGCTTGCCAATATGCCGAGTGCGACTGCCTGACCATGGGTATGGGATTTCCGGTAACCTGCCGCGGACTCTATGGCATGTCCTATGGTATGGCCGAGGTTCAGCGCCACGCGCGCGTTCTTATTGTCTAATTCATCCTTCTCTACAATGCGGGCTTTTATAAGGCTGCATTCATGGATAACGCGCCGCAACGAGTCTTTGTCCCGGGCCAATATCCTCCTGTAGTTATTCTCTATGAACTTGAAGAGGCCGGGCGATTTTATAATACCATATTTGACCACCTCGGCGAGCCCGGATATGAGCTCTTTTCCGGGCAGGGACCGCAGCAGGGACACATCCGTAAAAACAAGGCGCGGCTGGTAAAACGCGCCTGCCAGATTTTTGCCGGCTGTCAGATCTATGGCGGTTTTTCCTCCTATCGCGGAATCTACCTGGCTGAGGAGCGTGGTCGGGACTTGCGCGTAAGGAACCCCTCTTTTGTAGATACTGGCGGTAAATCCAGCAAGGTCGCCTACTACACCGCCGCCCAACGCTATTATAAATATACCGCCGCCTGTATCGAACCCGGAAATATTGTTCAAGAGCCTCATGGCCTCTTTACCGGATTTGGCTTTTTCGTTATCAGGGACAGTTTCGAACCTTATCCTGAATCCGCTGGATACGAGCGCCCTTTCTATTTTAGCCCCGAAAAGTTTTTTTACGGCGGGATTGGTGACTATTACGGCGTTTTTCCCCATATCCAGCCGCTTCAGGTATTTGCCTAGCCTGCTGAGTTCGCCGGAACAAATCACTATGTCGTAACTTTTCTTGCCTAGTTTTACCCTGATCTTTTGCATGATTACATACTGAAATTTACACCTAATAACCCGGCGAGGAACATTACCACGGGCCAGATTACCGAGCTTATAAAACCTAACCACAAGAGCGCGAATATTATTATGAAGCCATATGGCTCTATCTTCGCGTACTCGACGCTTAAATTATAGGGCAAAAGCCCTGATACCACCCTGGACCCGTCCAGAGGCGGGATAGGCAGCAAATTGAACACCGCCAATACCAGGTTTGCCATGATCCCGGCTATTATTATAGAGGCCGCGAAATAATTAACCGCCAATAAAGGTATTTTTAACAGCAATGCCAGGGCCACCGCGAATATAATATTCGCTGCCGGGCCGGCAAGGCCGACCAATACCATTCCTCTTTTAGGGTCCCGCAGGTTAAAAAAGTCCACGGGCACCGGCTTGGCCCATCCGAAAAGCACCGGAGAATGCGTAGCAATGAGTATAAGCGGCAGTAATATAGTACCTATCGGGTCGACGTGGGCGAGCGGATTGAGCGTAAGCCGCCCCATAAACTTTGCCGTAGAATCACCTAATTTCCACGCAACCCATCCATGAGAATACTCATGTATGATAACCGCGAAGAAAAATATGCAAAGGCTTAACAATAAGTTCATGGGTCAGTTATAGAGAGATTGCCTTTGGGTGCCGGATAATTTTTATCCAGCCTTATGGTAGCGCCTTTTGTTTTCACGGGCGCCGGTTCCGCTTTCTTTTGTCCGGACTTTTGTTCCGCCTGGGACGCCTCTCCTTCCTTCAGAGCCAACAGGCTGGAATGCATCCAGCCTGTTGCGCCGTAAGGCGGCTCTATTTTATACCAGCCGCTCTCCTCCGAGACTATCGAGACTTTTTCAGGCTTGGATACCTGGCTTACGATGGAATATCTGGTGCCCGCGCCTGCCCTCAAGTTTACATTGCGGCCATTTATTATGCCTATGCCTTTTTCATCCGAGGTCAGGTCGACGAAATCTTTATTAATGTATACAAACGCTTTTTTCGGCAATAACACTTTGAACCAGCTGTAACGCTTGTCCACGACTTTGACAATATCGGATTTTGACAATACGCACAGATTTTCGAAATTTACATTATCTCCCGCCTTGACTTCCGAGCCGTCATTTTTTACATAACCTGTTTTTGGAAAGCTTTTCCCTGTCTCTTCTTCGGCATAAGCCGTGAGGGCGGATAGTAAAAATATGGCGGTCAGGATCTTAAGCTGTTTCATGCGGCGCCTCTTTCTTACTTCTTTTTATCTTCTTTGCCTGCCTTGGACGCGGCCTTTGCCGCGGCAGGGGCCGCTGGGGCGGCGGTTACGGCTGCTTCTCCTTCTTTAGGCTTTTCCTCGGCTTTTTCTTTTTTGACCTTTATTTTCATTATCTTCAATTTAGGCATACCGAATACGGAATCGTCTTCCTTCAGGATGCCTTTCTCTTTCAATGCCGTCAGCCTTTCGAATCTTTTTAAAACGGTCCTGTGTTTTTTACCTGCTTTTGATGTTTTTAAGCTTGGGTGCAGAGACATTTGAAGCTCCTTTTTTTAGTTCCAGGTACTTTTTTTTCTCGTCATACCTTCCTTTTTCAACCCCCAGGGAAAAGGTTATTATGCACGCCATTACAAAACCTATCATATAAAATATGATGGTTTCATAAGAAAACGTCGCGTTATTCCTGATATCCGGGAGCAGAAACCTGGTTTTTTTCCTTATTTTTTTATCTACGGTCTGGATCTGGTCAAAAAGATCACTCTGTGTTTTTTCCTGCGCTTTTATAGCCACCTGTTATTCCTTCCTGGTCACTTGCCCCGTTCAAAGCCTGCTATCAGGCTTTGAACGGAGTTGATTATATCACAAAGTCTTTGCCTTTTTTATATATTTTTCTATCTTTTTAACGATTTCCCTGCTGTTGGTGTACGCGTAGGCTGTTGTGGAAACCGCCTTGTGGCTGGTAATAACCCCTTCTTTTACCAGACGGTTCAGCGCTTTTTGCACAACATCCGTATCCCCGCCTATCCACAAGGATATTCCTTTTACGGTATCGATGCAATTCGGGTTCTCGTTGAAAAAAAGCAATATTTTCCTGGAGGCGTTGTCCCTGAACAGGCTTTTTAGGTTTGTCATGAAGGGCCTCCTAGGAACTTTTTAATCTCTGGTTTTTTAATGACTCTTATGAACGCCTCCACTACTTCCGGGTCAAACTGGCTGCCTTTATTGTTTTCTATTTCTTTTATCGCCTGGGACATGTTTATCTTTTTTCCTTTATATGGCCTGGCGGACACCATCGCCTCAAAGGCATTTGCCACTGCCATTACCCTGGCGCCTGCCGGGATATTGCCGTCCTTAAGCCCATCAGGATAACCTGTACCGTCGTATTTTTCATGGCTATGCCTTATTATCGGGATCGCGGGTTTCAGAAATTCCAGGTGCTCTATTATTTTAAGGCTTTCCAGGTGCTGTTTTTTTATGATGTCGTATTCCCCCGTGGAAAGGCTGCCCGGTTTCCTCAATATCTCATCCGGTATGCTGTATTTACCTGTATCGGGCAATAGCGCCGCGTAATGCAGGTTCGCTATGTCTTCCCTCGGCAGTTTCATTTCTTCGGCCACAGCGATTACCATTTTAACAAACTGATCGGAGTGAGTATATGTATTCGGGGATTTGGCGTCAAGGAGCGCGGCAAGGGTCTTTATGCTTCCGTATGCCATTTTTTCCTGTTCTTCGTACATATGCGCATTTTTTATGGCAATAACCGCCTGTTCCGCGAGTGTAATCAATATTTCGAGTTCAAACCTGTCAAAAGAAGCGCCGTTTATTTTATCCCGCGCGCTTATCACGCCGATTATATCCTCTTCCACGAGAGGCACGCAGATCGAATTCCGCAAAAGAGAAGTCTCCCCTGTTTTCGCGACCCTCCCCTCCTGCCTGACCCCGAGTTTTATTTTTTTATACTGCGGTCCTGTCTTGGGCACTTCTTTGTCGAGGTCGATTACCGCCTTTGGAATAAGATATTTCCTGGATTCGTCCAGGAGCATTATGGAACAATGCCTGGACCTCATTACCTGGAGGGTCAGCCTGGCTATGCGCTCTATAAGTTCATCCATGTTCAGGGTGGAGCTCAGCAGCCTGTGGATGGTGTGTATCGTGGAAAGCGCTATTGCCCTGGGCCGGATAGTTTCGTAAAGTTTATTCAGCTCCTGTTCCTTCTGGAACTCTTTCAGGGCCATGTCCATGCATATCCTGACCGTGTCTATGGCTTTTTTAGCGGGCTCTTTATGCAGATGGGTAAACACCACATGGCCGTAAACACTCGAGCCCTGCACGATCGGGAAAGAAAGACAGACTTCATTGCAGCCGCATTCGAATACCATATATTCCCTGGAAGGCCCGGCTTTTACCGTTGCCAGGTATTTCCCTATACCCAGACGGCTGCATTTGCCCGTGTATTCGAAAGCCTTGTATTCCGCGTCAAGGAACATACAGCGGTTTTTACTGAGTATTTTCGAGCACAGCTTTTTAAAAGCCCCGATGGAACTGCTCTTAGAAAACTTTGCCAGGAATTCCCGTTTTTCTCTCTTTTCAGACTCGTTCATATGGGTCGAATAATTTTTTATACTCGTCAAGGGCGTAGCGGTCCGTCATGCCCGCTATATAATCACAGATAACCCTGTGGCGCCCTGTTTTGGCTATCTTTTCCTGATTCGCGGGAGGCAGCTGCTCGGGTTTTTCCAGGTACACCTTGAATAATTCCGCTATGAATCTCCTCGCCTTGTCGGACATGCGTATAACCCTGAAATTGTTATACAGGTTGTCCATCAAAAACGCCCTTAACTCTTTTCTTTTTTTCTGCATCTCCCCGGAAAAGGCAACCAGCCTTTTTTTGTGCTTCCTTACGTCTTTAACGCTTTTTATGCGCCCGGATTTTATGTTTTTCTCGGAAGCGTCCACGAGATCCTTTATCTGGATATCTATAAGCCTTCTTATTATCTGATATCTCCTTATTTTATCCGGAAGGTCGCCCCGTGTTTTTTTTACGAACAACGCCGCGTCTTTCCATAATTTCACATCCAGAAGATCTTTTTCTTCTATAAGCCCGGAGGTCAGCCCGTCATCTATATCATGGTTATCATAAGCGATCTCATCCGCCGCGTCCACGACCTGTGTCTCCAGTGTAGGCGAAGAACTGGGGTTGAACTCTTTGAGCTGTTTCGCCCTGTCGAACATGGTAGTGTGTTTATTTATACCTTCCCTGACTTCCCACGTGAGGTTCAATCCTGAAAAATCCGGATATCTCTGCTCTAGTTCTTCCACGACCCTGAGGCCTTGCAGGTTATGGTCGAATCCGCCGTTGCCTTTCATAAGCGTCCTCAGCACCTCTTCTCCCGCGTGCCCGAAAGGCGGATGCCCTATATCATGAGAAAGCGCTATGACTTCCACAAGGTCCTCGTTCAAAGACATCGTCCTCGCGACAGACCTGGCGATCTGGCTTACCTCCATCGTATGCGTAAGCCTTGTCCTGTAATAATCCCCCTCGTGGTTTACAAAGACCTGGGTTTTGTATTCCAGCTTCCTGAAGGCGGTACTGTGTATGATCCTGTCCCTGTCCCTCTGGTATACGGACCTGTATACAGGCTCCTCCTCAGGGTGTTTTCTGCCTTTGGTGTCCCTGGAGCGCATCGCGTAAGGAGCCAGCAGGTCGCATTCTCTTTTCTCTATGTCTTTGCGCGTCAGCATGTCAGTGTCTTATACAATTCTTTCAATGATTGCGGCACTACCTTTGTATCCGCGATGACAGGCATGAAATTAGTGTCGCCTCTCCATCTGGGTACGATATGTACGTGCAGGTGGCTTTTATATCCTGCGCCCGCTATCTCGCCCGCGTTTATACCTATATTAAATCCGTGCGGTTTTAATTTTTTTTCAAGCAATACCTGCATGTCCCTCGTAAGCTTTATTATATCCAGAAGTTCATCGTCGTTCAACCCTTTTAAATCCTTCACATGCCTGAAAGGCGATACCATGATATGGCCGTTATTATACGGGTATATATTCAGCATCGCGAAAGAATGCCTGGTTTTTTTTATGATAAACAGGTCTTTGACATTCTTGCCTTTTACGCAGAATATACAGCCCCTTATTTTCCTGATTTTTATAAACACGCTCCTCCATGGAGCCCATAATCTATCCATAATCTACAGCCTTCGTATCTCCGCTTTTATCGCGCCGTCTTTATCGATATCTATGATACCGTAAGAGCGGTATGGCGCGAATACAGTGTCCGTAACGCTCCCGGGATTGAAAAAAAGCACCCCGTCTATATACTCATTGAACGGCACGTGAGAATGCCCGAATATTATTATGTCCGGTTTTTCGGAAAAGAACTCGTTCTTCAGTATCCCTACCAGCTTGTCCGGCCGTCCATAGCCGTGCATGACGCATATCTTTTTGCCTTCCACCGTAAGGATTTTTTTGGTTTCCAGCCTGGATTTTACGTTTTCGGTGTCCATATTGCCTCGAACGGCCTGTACCTTCGCGGATATCGTATCGAGTAAATCCAGCACGCAGGCATCCACGAGGTCGCCCGCGTGCACTATAAGGCCGCACGCCTTGAGCTCCCTGACCAGTTTAGCCGGCAATTCACAACCGGCGGCCAATAAATGCGTGTCGGAAATAACACCGATTTTCACTAAGCTGCTCCTTTCAGATGCGGTTAATACGATATATGCGGCTTACCGTATAGTTCCATCAACACATTCAGGTCTTCCATGCTCCATGTCCAGAACTTTGCCTCTTTTGCCATCAGATACGCGTTTTCGTTGACGCCGGAAAAGGCGATCACGATATTCCTGCTGACCCCGGTTTTTTTCTTGCGTTCCCGGCTGTTTTTTATTATATCCAGCATGTCGTTTTCTGTTATGTTCTCTTTTTTGATGGTGCACAGCCATTTTTGCCTGCCGTTTACCGCGAGGATGCCGGGCTGGCCGTTGTTTTGGTTATCGAATTTTTCCACATTAGTAAAGGATATGAACTTATGTTTTTTGCCGTTAAGCTGTATTATATCATTTTTGAACAGCTTGAAAAGTTCCACGATCCTGGAAGAAAGCTCTTTCTCGAATTCCTGCGAAAACGCGCCGAACCTGGCGGACACTTCCTTTTTAAAAGCGGATTCTTCCGCGTATTCGTCCAGGCTGAAAGAGGAGATCCTATTCATGTATACCGACTTGAGCCAGAACCTGAATAACCTGTCGGTAAACCTGTAAAAGGCGCCGTTGCGCGCGATGATGTCCAGCTCGATCATGGCGTTCAGTATTTTAGACACGTCTCCCGGCTGTAATTTGGCCGCCTTTGAGATATCGCTTTGTTTCTTGTTTTCGGAAGAAAGCGCTATTAAGACGGATATGGACTTCGATAACAGTTTTCCTTCGGAGATCCTAAAAAGAAGATTGTAGAAATACTGGTTCAGGACGCCGTTTTTTTTGAAAAGCGCCTCCGCGAAAGAGCGCTCTACAAGCTCGGCGTGGTTTTCAGGGCTTACCCTCCTGGAAAATACAGATCTTTCTATTTCATCAGTTATGGCCTGCATATAAAAAGGCCTGCATCCTGTAAATGAAGATATAAAATCGCCGTAGACCTGCGGCAGCGCAACGCCTTTAATACTGCCTTGCAGCAATATCCTGGCCGCGGCCATATCAAGCGGTTTCAGGAAAAATTTCTCGAAGTTCCCGAATAAAAGGGCTAATTTTTCATTTACGAGGCGAAGCGACAGCGTAGTCCTCGAACTTATCATCATGTACATAGTGTCTTTCTGTATCATGATTTTTTTTGCGATCGCGCCGAACGGATTTTTAATGGCAAAATTGTCCAGGTTATGGAATTCGTCGAGTATCAGTACACAGCGTTTTTTCGTCTCTTCGGATAATACGCCCGGTATATCCAGCATAAAGGAAAACGCCTCGTCCAGTTTGGATTTTTCCAGGTCCTGCAGGACCCTTATGCATATCTGGGCGGTCTTGGGATAATCCCTTGTCAGGTCTTCTATCAGGAGCACCGTGCCCTGGGGAGTGGTGAGAAGAGGGTCTGATCTCACGACCTGGGATAAAATAGATTTTATGAATCTCTTGGCGCAGAATTCAAAAGGCTCTATTTTTATTTCCAGATAGACAGGTATGACATTATCCTTTCTCAGCGACCCGGAAGAAAAAAGATTCTTGATCAGAGTAGTCTTGCCTATACACGGCTCCCCGAATATGGCTATATTCTGTCTGTAGCCGTCGGCAAAGGAGTTTACCCTGCGTATAAGCGTATTTAAGATTTCTTCTCTGTCGTTTGGCATATATTT
>JBAZEP010000033.1:0-7104 GCA_041653835.1 Candidatus Omnitrophota bacterium | reverse complement strand
TCAGAGTAGTCTTGCCTATACACGGCTCCCCGAATATGGCTATATTCTGTCTGTAGCCGTCGGCAAAGGAGTTTACCCTGCGTATAAGCGTATTTAAGATTTCTTCTCTGTCGTTTGGCATATATTTTTTATTGGGTCCTTCTCTTCGGCCTCGTCCGGAGGCCTCGGCACTTCCTCGGACATTACGTCCTCGGTCGCTCCGGGTCGGCCACTCGCCCGCTAGACAGATGCTCCTATCCGTCGCATCCAGCGGTCTCACTTCGATTCCCTTAGCCTACTATTCTGGAGCGGGTGATGGGAATCGGCGCCCTTCGCTTCGCTCCGGGTCGGCCACTCGCCCGCTAGACAGATGCTCCTATCCGTCGCATCCAGCGGTCTCACTTCGATTCCCTTAGCCTACTATTCTGGAGCGGGTGATGGGAATCGAACCCACGCTGCGAGCTTGGGAAGCTCGTGTTCTACCATTGAACTACACCCGCAATAAATTACTTCGTCGCTTTGCTCCGCTGTTACCCCTCGAAGGACTACACTACACGGTTATTAACTTATTAAAACTTCTATACCTTTCTTCTACATCCTTTTTCTTTAATCCCAAAAACCTGTTTATACTGAAGTCCTGCACGGTAAAAGATGCCATTATCGAACCCCATAGGAGCGCGTTTTTCATGTTCTTTTCATTTATCTTGTCGGTCTTCGCGAGATACCCCATAAATCCTCCCGCGAACGTATCTCCCGCGCCTGTCGGGTCTTTGATTTCTTCCAGGAGATAGGCGGGCGCCATGAATGTGAAATCTTTTGAAAAAAGCGCCGAGCCATATTCCCCTCTTTTGATAACCGCGAACCTTGGGCCCAGCGAAAGCAGGTATTTTCCGGCTTTCATTATATTGGATTCGCCTGAGAGCATTTTCGCTTCCATGTCATTTAAGAATATTATGGAGGCATTTTTTATAGTGTCTTTGAGAGAACTGCTCTTGCTCCTGATCCAGTGATTCATGGAATCACAGCCTATAAATCTTTTACCGGACAGTTTCTTGAGTATAAATATCTGCAGGTCAGGGTCTATATTCGCGAGAAAGATGTATTTACTTTTTTCATATTTTTCCGGCAGGCTGGGTTTGAAATCCGCGAACACATTAAGCTGTGTATCGATAGTTTCCGCGGAATTCATGTCTTTTACATAAGAGCCTTTCCACCGGAATGTCCTGCCCTCTTTTACTTCCAGCCCTTCAAGCCCCACGCCGAAAGACCGCAGCGTCTCTTTATGCTCCTCCGGGAAATCCATCCCTACCGTCGCGACCAGATTTACGGGAGCGAAAAAACCCGCGCTTATCGAAAAATATACCGCTGACCCGCCCAGCACCTCTTCGAAATAGCCGGCGGGTGATTCTATGGTATCCAGCGCTACCGAACCTATAACAAGTATTTCTTTCATGATATCGTCCTACTTGAAATATTGCTCCATGATCTTCATGGAGCAATAGTCGCTGCACATCGTGCAGAAATCTTTATCGACAGACATGGATGATTTCCTGTATTTTTCCGCTTTTACAGGGTCTATCGATCTTTTGATCTGGCCTTTCCAATCCCTTTTTACCCTGAGTTCCGACATTATCCTATCCATATCCATGGCCCCGGGCAGGTGTCTCGCTATATCCGCGGCATGCGCCGCTATCTTTGAAGCCACGACGCCGTTTTTCACGTCGTCTTCGTCGGGGATCCTTAAATGTTCCGAGGGCGTTACATAGCACAGGAAATCCGCCCCATAAAAAGCCGCCAAAGCGCCCCCTATTGCTCCTGTTATATGGTCGTAACCTGGGGCAATATCTGTTACTAGCGGGCCAAGAACATAGAAAGGCGCGTTATTGCATAATCTTTTCTGCAATATGATATTGGCCTCTATCTGGTCCAGCGGTACGTGCCCTGGCCCTTCTATTATGACCTGTACCCCGTTTTTTCTTGCCTTGTCACCGAGTTCCCCCAGCGTTATGAGTTCCTGTACCTGCGGCCGGTCCGTAGCGTCTGCTACCGAGCCCGGCCTTAAACCATCCCCGAGGCTGAGCGTCACGCCGTATTTTTTCGCGATCTTAAGTATATCATCGAAATATTCGTAAAAAGGATTTTCTTTTTTATTGACGACCATCCACTCGGCGATAAAAGAACCGCCTCTCGAAACTATGTTTATAAGGCGTTTCTGTTTCCTGAGCCTTTCCAGCACCTCCTGCGTTATGCCGCAGTGGATAGTGAAAAAATCCACGCCTTCCGATGCCTGCGCCTCCAGGTTATCAAGGATATCGCGCGGTTTTATGCGGGAGATGTGGCCTCTTTTTTTCGCCGCCGCGACAGCTATCTCATATACAGGGACAGTGCCTATCGGGACAGAGGAGTTTTTCAGTATCAGCCTGCGTATCTTGCCTATATCCCCTCCCGTGCTCAGGTCCATAATAGCGTCCGCGCCGTATTTTATCGCGACGCTCATCTTTCTGAGTTCGTTATCCACGTCTGAACTATCTTTGGATGTGCCGATATTGGCGTTAACTTTAACCCGAAGCCCTTCCCCTACCGCGCATGGAGTTATTTTCCGCTTAGGATTTCTTATGAGCGCGATCTTTCCTTCCGCTACGCGCTTTTTTAATACTTCGAGGGGTATCTTTTCATTCCTGGAAACGGATCGCATTGTCATTTTAAATTTTCCCCAATAAGTTTTTAGCGGCCAGGTAAGGGTCCCTGGACGCGAGTATCGCGCGGACAACAGCTGCTCTTTTTACGCCGCATGAAACGACCTCCGTGATATTTGTTTCGTTTATTCCGCCTATCGCCACAAGAGGGGTTTTTATGTTCTTCGCGGCCCTCCTCAGTGTCGTCAATCCGGCATGCCTGCAATCCGGTTTTACCGGCGTGCGAAAAACAGCTCCTATGGCTATATAGTCCGCGCCTTGTTTTTCCGCGCCCCTGGCTTCTTCCAGAGTGTTTGCGGAAAGGCCTATTATCTTTCCCCTGCCAAGGATATCCCTGGCGCTTTTTACAGGCATATCCGTCTGTCCGAGGTGTACGCCGTCCGCGTCCAGCGCAAGTGCCATGTGTACCCGGTCATTTATTATAAAGAGGGCCTTATTATTCACTAATTTCTTTATCCTGAGGCCTGCGGCAAAAAAATCAGCGTCGCTCGCTTCTTTATCCCTGAATTGGACCATGTCCACTCCTGCCTTCAACGAAGAAGCTATGGCTTTGAATAACTCCCTGCCCTTCAATGCGCGGCTATCCGTTACGAGATACAAGCCGGGCTTTCTTAACAATTTTTTTTTCGATACCATAGGTGTCAAATCTGAGCTTTCTGTACCCGCGGCTTATTCTCTCATCTATCACCTTGAAACATTCTTCCATGACCCGCAAAGATTCCTTGACGCGCTCTATATTGGACATAAAAATATCCGCGATATCCATATCCGGAGGCGGCGCAAAATCCGAAAATTTCGATTTATCGCCGCCTGTATCCCTTCCAGATAAAATTTCATCCAGCGATATCTTTTCCGCCCCGAGCACCAGGTTTGTTGCCCTGTGCCTTACCGCTTTCAGGGCATTGGAGGCTTTCTTATCCTGAAGAAAAAACCTGGCTATATCCTCACAAACCCTTAATCCTTCGCGCGTCCTGTTCAAATTCGCGTCTATGATCCGTAATATCGCGTCTTTCTTCATGCCTTAGCAGCCTGTATCTTGGATATGATACCGCGGGTCGAAAGGCCTTTTATATAAGACAGGCTTTTGACTTTGCCGCCGTACGATCCCACAAATTCTGCGCCTACTATATTTTCTTTTTTCCAATCCCCGCCCTTGACAAGCACATCGGGCCTTACCGCTTTTATCAATTTTAAGGGGGTGGGTTCGCCGAATACTACCACGAAGTCCACCGCCTCCAGCGCCGCGAGCAAGAGGGCCCTGTATTTCTGCGATATGACCGGCCTGGATTTACCCTTCAATTTTTTTACCGAACGGTCGCTGTTGAGCCCTATGACCAGTATGTCGCCCAAAGATTTGGCTTTTGCCAGATAGCTCACATGGCCGGCATGCAGGATATCGAAACAACCGTTGGTAAATACAATCTTTTTATTCTTTTGTTTTAGTCTTTTTATGGTTGCCGCCGCGGAAGGACGAGTTTTTATTTTTTTAGAAAGCATTTTCTATCAACTCACACACAATATGACCTATCGCGATGTGGGATTCCTGTATCCTGGGGGTGTTATCTGACGGTACCTTCACGCAGATATCGGCTAACGCGCAAAGCGTCCCGGTTTTGCTCCCGGTAAGGGCGGCTGTTTTCAGCCCCATCCTGGATGCCTTCGCAATACCTGCGGCTACATTTTTTGAGCTTCCGCTGGTAGATATGCCTATCGCCATATCGCCTTTCGCTCCCAACGCCTCTATCTGCCTCTCGAAAATACGCTCAAAATCATAATCGTTCCCGAGCGCGGTAATAGCTGAGATATTCGCGGTAAGCGCTATCGCGGGCAATGCCTTTCTCTCTTTGCGGAACCTGCCGACAAGTTCCGCTGCTATATGCAGACTGTCGGCCGCGCTTCCGCCATTCCCGAACAATAAAATTTTATGGCCTGATTTTATTGTCCTGAGCATAGCCTTTGCCAGCGTTTCTATATCCTCGACGCCTTTAGTTTCAAGCATCCTGGTTTTTACATCAATACTTTCTTTTAAGAGCGTTTTTATCTTTTTTTTCATATTAACAATCAATGTTACATTGTGACACTGTCACAATGTAACATTAGCCGAAGAATATCTTGGCCATGTTATAAAATTCCATGTCGACTGTTTTCAATTCGCTGACCGCTGATTCCAGCGGGACAGCGGCTATCTTGTTTCCCTGAAGACTCGCCATTTTGCCGTAATCTTTTTTAAGTACGAGTTCCATGGCTTTTATGCCGAACCTCGTGCCAAGTACCCTGTCAAACGCGGTCGGAGACCCGCCTCTTTGTATATGCCCGAGCACGGTAACCCTGGTCTCATAGCCTGTCCTTTTTTCTATCTCATCGCCTATTCTTTGGCCTATACCCCCGAGCCTTACATGCCCGAAAGCATCCAGCTTCTCTTCCTGGGTTACCATTGTGCCCTTCTTAAACTGGGCGCCTTCCGCTACCACGACTATGCTGAAACTTTTTCCCCTGGAATGCCTCTTCTTTATAATAGCGCAGACTTCATCCAGGTCTATGGGGATCTCCGGGATAAGGACCACGTCCGCCCCCCCGGCTATGCCGGACTCAATCGCTATCCATCCGGCGTGCCTGCCCATTACCTCGACTACCATTATCCTGTGATGCGATTCCGCGGTCGTATGCAGCCTGTCAACGGCCTCCATCACTATATTTATCGCCGTATCGAATCCGAAAGTGACATCAGTACAGCTCAAATCGTTGTCTATGGTCTTGGGCGCGCCCACGACATTGAACCCGTCTTTATATAATTTATGCGCGACGCCAAGAGTATCTTCTCCCCCTACCGCGATCAATGCTTCAAGTCCCAGTTTTTTGAAATTTTCTTTAGCGCTCTTCAGGTCATCTTCTTTTTTATAAGGGTTGGTCCTGGATGTGCCTAAAATAGTCCCTCCCCTGGGCAATATCCCTGAAACGGATTGAAGGTCTAATTCAACGGTATCGTTCGCGATAAGGCCTTTCCACCCGTTTTTTATGCCTGTTACCTTATAATTTTCCTGGATCGCGTATCTGACAACAGCCCTTATTACAGGGTTCAACCCGGGACAATCCCCGCCGCCCGTCAATATACCTACTTTCTTCATGGTGTTTTTCTCCTTGTTTTATTCGCTTGTCCCTAAAAGTTTCTCCACATAATCCGTCGCGAAATCTCCCCTTAAGAACAGCGTATCGCTCATTACATGCTTATGGAAAGGTATCGTGGTTTTTATCGGTTCTATCATGAACTCGTCAAGGGCTCTCTTCATTATGCTTATGGCTTCCTGCCTGGTATTCCCATGGCATATGAGCTTGGCTATCATGGAATCGTAGTAAGGAGAGATATTGTAGCCTGAATAAACATGCGAATCCACTCTTACTCCCGGGCCGCCCGGGGCGAGATATAATTCTATTTTCCCGGGGCTGGGCATAAAATTCTTCTCTGGATTTTCAGCGTTGATCCTGCATTCTATTGCCACCCCTTTTATTTTTATGTCGTCCTGCTTGAACCCCAGTTTCATGCCGCTGGCTATCTTTATCTGTTCCTTTATCAGGTCGATGCCGGTTACCATCTCGGTTATGGGGTGTTCTACCTGTATCCTGGTGTTCACTTCAAGGAAGTAAAAGTTCTCTTCCTTGTCAAAAAGGAATTCCACGGTGCCTGCGTTCAGGTAATTGCATGCCTTTGCCGCCTTGACCGCCATGTCCCCGACTTTCTTCCTTAATTTGGGATCTATCGCGGGCGAGGGGGACTCTTCTATCAATTTCTGGTGCCTCCTCTGGATAGTGCAGTCTCTTTCGCCAAGCGATACGATATGGCCGTATTTATCGGCGAGTATCTGCACCTCTATATGCCTGGGCCGCTCGACATATCTTTCGAGATATACATCCGCGCTTCCAAAAGCAGCTTCGGCTTCCTGCTGGGCGGTTATAAGAGAGCTGATCAACCTGACGTCATTATGGCAAACCCTCATGCCCTTTCCTCCGCCGCCTGCCGAGGCCTTTATTATAACGGGATATTTCAATCTCTTGGCGGTCTTTACCGCCTCTTCCTTTGTCTTTATGATGCTCTGGCTGCCCGGTATGACAGGTATGCCGACCTTCTGCATAGTAAGCCTTGCCGTCATTTTGTCGCCCATCATCCTCATATTTTCAGGCGTAGGCCCTATAAATGTTATATCGCATGATTCGCATATCTCGGCGAAATGCGCGTTTTCAGCCAGGAAGCCATAACCCGGATGTATCGCGTCCACATCCGTGATCTCTGCGGCGCTTATAATAGCCGGTATATTGAGATAGCTTTCGGAGCTCTGGGCAGGGCCTATACATACAGCCTCATCAGCGAGCCTTGTATGGAGAGAGTCGGTATCCGCCTCTGAATACACCGCGACTGTTTTTATGCCCATCTCTT
>JBAZEP010000032.1:0-19778 GCA_041653835.1 Candidatus Omnitrophota bacterium | reverse complement strand
TTATGCTGATAGATACGCATTGTCATCTGGACTTCGATGATTTCAATGACGACAGGCCGGATGTTTTGAAGCGCGCCAGGGATGCCGGCGTCGCGTGTATCATAAACGTCGGGTCCAGCATGGAAGGTTCCGCGAGGTCGGTACGGATGTCGGAGGAGAACGATTTTATCTATGCCAGCGTAGGCATCCATCCGCATGAAGCTGATAAAGTAAAGGCGGATGATATCAAGACCCTGGCGGAGTTTTTGAAAAACCCGAAAGTAAAGGCGATAGGCGAGATAGGATTGGATTATTATAGGAATATCTCGTCTAAAGAAAATCAGAAAAAATTATTTATCAGCTTTCTTGAGCTTGCCAGGTCCACGGGATTGCCTTTGATAATACATTGCCGCGAAGCGCACTCGGATATGGCCGCTATTTTAAAGAATATCATGGGAGGCGCGGTAAAAGGGGTAATGCATTGTTTCTCGGGAGACGAGGCATTCCTCAAAACATGCCTGGACATGAGGCTTTTTATATCATTTACGTGTAATATCACGTATAAAAATGCCGTCGGCCTCAGGGAGATAGTGAAAATAACCCCGATGGACAGGCTTCTCATAGAAACTGACGCCCCGTTTTTGGCTCCGCAAGATTTCAGGGGCAAGCGCAATGAGCCGGCGTATGTCAGGTACGCGGCAAAAGAGGCCGCGGATGTAAAAGGAATGGATATCGGGGAAGTGGAAAAAATTACCACGGATAACGCGATCAGGCTTTTTGGACTGCCAAAATGTTAGAATTTATCAAGAGAGAAAGAATCTATATCTGGATGGTTATTTTTATAGCGGCTGTCAATCTTTTCAGCATCGGCAAAGGCCCTGAAAAATACAGCCGGGATAAAAAAAGCATTTCGTCCATGACTTTCAGGGACATGGGCGTTACGGAAGAAAAGGTCAAGTCGTTTTTCGAATCAAAAACCCCCAAAGCTATATTTTTCAAATACAGCATGCTCGCAGGATTTTTAATAATGATGGCGGGCGCAGCCATGAACCTTGTTTTTCTTTTCGGAAAGAAAAAAATAATACCGGATAAGCTGCCGGAAAAAAAATATGTGCCGTGGGGAATACCGGATGTGGCGAGGGTGGTTATTATCGTTTTCTTTTCCGGATATTTTTTGAGCGCGCTGGCAGCGGTCATCCTAAAGCCCTTTCATCTTAATATAGATATCAATCTGCAGATGATACTTGGAACATTTATCATAGATACGCTGGCGGGCGTAACTATATTATATTTCGCGTTGGTTAAATACAAGGGCAGCTTATCTTCCATCGGGATCACATTCAGGGATTTTTACAGGAATGTCCTGTCCGGCATCACGGCGTACGTATTCATATTGCCTATTTTAGCCGCGGCGCTGATGTTGTCTATTATCATCCTGGACGCGATAGGCTATAAATTTCCGCCCCAGCCTGTATTCGACATGTTTTTCGAGGAAAAGAGGGGCGGGATCATAGTGTTTCTGACAATATTCGTTTCCGTATTGGGCCCTGTGATGGAAGAGATGTTTTTCAGGGGATTTTTATACAGCGCGGTCAAAAAGCGTTTCGGGCTGGTTGCGGGCGTCCTGGCAAGCGGCGCGCTATTCAGCATCCTGCACGTGAACATCGCCGGGTTTTTGCCCATACTGATACTCGGTGTTCTAATGGCGTTTTTGTATGAGGCCACAGGATCGCTTGTCGCATCCATAACAGTCCATATAGCGCATAATTCTATTATTGTGGGGTTTGTATTTTTTATAAAGGAACTTCTTAAATGACAAGAGTCGCGATAGTAAAATGCAAGGATTATGAAAGCGCCAGGGTTGAAGAGGCTGTGAAAAAGGCATTTGGCTTCTTAGGCGGCATGGAGCGTTTTGTCAAAAAAGGTGAAAGGGCGCTTATTAAGCCCAACCTGCTTTCGGCGCGTTTGCCCGAAGACGGCGTATGCACTCACTTAGAGGTAATAAGGGCTGTTGTAGGATTGGTCAGGGATTGCGGGGCAATGCCTTTAATAGGAGATAACCCAGGCGGCTCCATTAAGCCAGGGCAGGTATATGAGGGTTCGGGCATAGCTGATTTCGCGAAAAAACAAGGGATAGAATTAAAAGAAACCAAGGACGTAAAAGTAATTAACGGCATTCCCATAGCGTCTTATTTTTTTGAATGCGATAAGATTATAAATCTGCCAAAGATGAAGAGCCACAGCCTTATGGGGCTTACAGGCGCTGTCAAAAATATGTACGGGGCAGTGGCGGGGCTCCACAAGAGCGAACTTCACAGGAGATTTCCCAGTCCCGAGGAATTCACAAAAGTTCTGGTGGATACTTTCGAAATAGTAAAACCCGCTGTCAGTTTAATGGACGGCATCGTAGCTATGGACCAGGCAGGCCCAGCGGCCGGAAGATTGAAGAATACAGGGCTTTTGCTCGCGGGGGAGGACAGCGTGGCTATTGATTCGGTATTCGCGGCGCTGATAGGGAAAAAGCCGCTCGATATTTTAACCACAAAAGAAGCGCGTAGAAGAAAACTTGGCGAAGCGGATCTGGAAAATATCGAAATATCCGGAGAAGACATAAAAGAAAGCCATATAAGAGATTTCGAACTTCCGGGAACGCCGCGATTGATAACAGCGCTCGGCCCATATGCCAAATTTGCCGGGAAGTTCGTAAAATTCGGGCCGGCTATAAATAAAAAGCTTTGCAGGAAATGCATGATATGCAGTGACAGCTGCCCTGTGTCGGCAATAACCATAAATCAGGAAAGTTCGGCCATAGACCTGGAAAAATGTATAAGATGCATGTGCTGCCACGAGGTCTGCCCGCATAAGGCGATAAAATTAAGAACGAACGCGTTGGCAAGAGCGTTTGGCTTATAAGGAGAATAGCTATGTTATTGGCGCCCATAAAGTGGATAAAGAATAAAATTGTGTTTATCGACCAGACAGAATTACCCGCGAGATTGAAATATGTGAAATGCGGTGATATAAATACGCTATGCGAGGCGATAAAAAAGCTTAAGATACGCGGCGCTCCCTTGATAGGCGTGGCAGTTGCCCTGGGATACGCTTTAGCCGCGGTTAATTCAAAAGAAAAAACATTCGCAGGCCTTAGAAAAGATTTGAACAGGGCAGCTGAAAAATTAAGGGCCACCAGGCCTACAGCGGTAAATCTATTCTGGGCGCTGGATAGAATGGAGAGAAAATTTGAAACTTCTCGACTCGGCCTTTGGCCTCGCTCGAAGAATAATATTGTTCGAGCGAACAGAGTGAGTCGAGAACAAACAATAAGACAAATTAAAAATAATATATTAAAAGAAGCATTAAAAATCCTGGAAGAAGACAAAAAGATGTGCGTGGCAATCGGGAAGAATGGCGCCAGGCTGATAAAAAATGGGGACGTTATACTTACTCATTGCAATGCCGGTATATTGGCTACGGCAGGACAGGGGACAGCGCTTTCAGTTTTTTATGAGGCGAAAAAGCAAGGCAAAAAATTCAAGGTGTATGTTGATGAAACCAGGCCTCTCATGCAGGGTTCGCGGCTTACGATGTGGGAGCTGATGAAAAACAACATAGACGCTGTCCTTCTATGCGATGATATGGCGGCCAGCGCCATGAAAAATAAAGGCATCACAAAGGTCATAACAGGCGCGGACAGGATAGCCAGGAACGGCGACAGCGCCAATAAAATAGGCACTTATGGTATCGCGATACTCGCGAAGCATCATGGCGTTCCTTTTTACATAGCTGCCCCGCGTTCCACCGTCGATAAGAATATAAAATCAGGAAAAGGTATCCCTATTGAGGAAAGGAAGAGGGAAGAGATGATTTTTACAGGTTCAAAACAGACAGCGCCCCTTAACGCGAAGGTTTTTAATCCCGCGTTCGATGTTACGCCCGCGAGCCTCATTACAGCGATAATAACCGATAAAGGTATCTATGCGCCTGGACAAATTAGGGGAATTTAATTTCATAAAGAGGATCTCCAGCGGCACAAGGTTATCGTCCGGCGTAATAAAAGGCATAGGCGATGACGCGGCTGTGCTTAAATGCACGGGCAACAGATATTTATTGTTTACGACAGACATGCTTGTCGAGGGAAAACATTTTTCTAAAAGCCATAAACCGTATCTTGTGGGCAAAAAATCAATATCCTGTAACATAAGCGACATAGCGGCGATGGGAGGCAGGCCGGTTTCTTTCGTAATATCTTTAGGCGCGCCCGGGAACCTGGACACTAAATATACGGATGAATTATATAGAGGCATAGAAGAAACTGCGAAAAAATTCAGGATAGATTTGGTGGGAGGGGATACAGTCGCTTCCGAAAAGATAGTTCTGAATATCGCGATGCTCGGTGAGGTTAAAAAAAAGAACCTGGTACTAAGGAATGGCGCTAAAAAAGGAGACGCTGTTTTTATAACAGGCGCGATAGGCGGCTCCATAAAAAGGAAGCACCTTGTTTTTACCCCGCGGCTCGAAGAAGCCGGGTTCCTGGTGAAAAATTTTAAGATAAACTCTATGATAGATGTCTCAGACGGACTTTTGGCGGACCTCGGGCATATACTAGAGGAAAGCCATAAAGGCGCCGTGATTTACGAAAATGCGGTACCTGTTTCCAGGGAAGCGAAAGGCTTTGATCAAGCTGTGAGGGACGGAGAAGATTTTGAATTGATTTTTACATTATCCAGGAAAGACGCCGGGAAGCTGAAAAGTATCTGGCCGTTTAGGACAAGGCTTTCCGAGATTGGCGAAGTTCTGGACAGCGGTAAAAAATTCTCTATCGTAAGAAAAAACGGAAAAACAGAAAATATAAAACCTACGGGCTTTACCCATTTTTAAATTACATGTGCGGCTATGTAGGGACAGGACATTGTCCTGTCCCTACGGATACAATTAAGATGATAACAAATAGCGCGGAAGAGACAATGTTGGCTGGAGAAAAACTGGCTAAGAAGCTGAAGCCCGGGGATGTAGTCGCTCTTTCAGGCGACCTGGGCAGCGGCAAGACTACATTTACAAAAGGCATAGGCAAGGGCCTGGGCGTAAAGGAGCCAAGGCGCATCAACAGCCCCACATTTGTCCTGATAAGGGAATACGACGGCAGGATCCCGTTGTACCACCTGGACTTGTACAGGCTGGACAATATCATGGAGATAGAAAATTTGGCGATAGAAGAATATATTTACTCGGACAGGGTCACTGTAATAGAATGGGCGGAAAAAATCAAATGCATCCTGCCGGAAAAACGCGTAACAGTAAAATTCAAAATAAAAGACGGGGACAAAAGAGAGGTATTGATTGAAGATCTTAGGCATTGATACGAGTTCGAAATTCCTGAGTATCGCCTTAAGCGAAGACGCGGATATTATAAAAGAAGAATCTTATCTCCTGGATAGGAGGCAGGCAGCTGAACTTGTGCCGAGGATAAAAGCGCTCCTTGGAAAAACCAGGGTAGCGATAAATAAGATAGGCGCTTTTGTAATAGGCATCGGCCCTGGCTCGTTTACCGGTATCAGGATAGGGGTGAGCGCCGTAAAAGGTTTCGGGATAGCCCTGGGTAAGCCCTGTATCGGCGTCTCAAGCCTGGACGCCATTGCTTGTAACGCCCCTGCCGCGGCCGGGGATATAGTCCCTGTAATAGACGCGAAAAGAGGCAATGTTTACGCGGCTGTTTACAGGAGAAAGGACGCTAAAATAATAAGGTCGTCGGATTACCTGATATTGCCTGTGGAAAAACTTCTAAAGAAATTGAAATCCGGTTCCCATGTTTTTTTAGGGGACGGCTTACAGCTTTACAAAGATCAGTTATCCCGGGATAATAAGAAAGCGATATTCCTGGAAGAGAAATACTGGTATCCCAATGCCGGGGATCTTATAACGCTCGGTTTTTCTAAAATACAAAAGGCCAAAGGCCCGGGCCTGGATAAGCTTGAGCCTTTATACCTTTATCCCGAAGACTGTCAGGTGAAAAAAACATGAGATTCTACAGGCCCACATCAGCTGAAATAGACCTTGGCGCTATCCGCCATAACCTGGAGATAGTGAGCCATATCGTAGGGGACGGCACCATGATACTCGGGGTCGTGAAGGCGGACGCTTATGGCCACGGCATGTCAGAGGTGTCAAAGGCCATAACCGATTACGTGGATTATTTCGGCGTGGCGTCCCTTGACGAGGCAGGCGCGCTGCGCGCGATCGGGATAAAAAAACCCATACTTGTGGTAGGCGCTATCCTGCCCGAAGAAATAGACGGCGTTATCAGGTTCAATACGATACAGACGGTTTCGGACATTGATATCCCCAGGAGGCTTTCGAGGCTCGGGAAGTCCAGGAACAAAAAAATAAAAGTGCACATAAAGATAGACACAGGCATGGGCCGGCTCGGGTTCTGGCACGAGGACGCCGTGGGTTTCGTGAGAAAAATAGCCGGGTTGGAAAATATCATAGTGGACGGGATTTTTACGCATTTTCCGAACGCGGAAGCGGACATGGTATTTACTCATAACCAGATAAAAGACTTCAAGCGGCTTGTAAAAGAATTACAGGACAACAATATCCACATACCGGTGAAGCATACCGCCAACAGCATGGGCCTCATAGATTTTAAAGACAGCCACATGAATATGGTAAGGCCCGGTCTTATGATGTACGGCATATATCCGAAAGAAAGCCTGATGAAAAACATACTTTTAAAACCCGCGCTTACTTTAAAAACAAAGATCACGCACCTGAAGCGCGTACCCGGGGGGCGCGGTATAAGCTACGGCATGACCTACGTTACCAGGAAACCTACTGCCATAGCCACTATACCTGTAGGCTACGGCGACGGTTATTCAAGGCATTTTTCGAACAAAGCCGAGGTCCTGGTAAAAGGGAAACGCTGTCCCATTGCCGGCAGGGTCTGCATGGATATGTGCATGATAGATACAGGGCATTTGAAGAACGTAAAAGCCGGGGATGAGGTCATACTTATAGGCAGCCAGGGTAATGAGACAATAAGGGCTGAAGAGCTGGCAAGGCTTATCAATACGATACCGTACGAGGTATTGTGCAATATAGGGCGCCGCGTCCCGAGGATCTATAAAAAATGAGGGGGAAATATGTCTGAAGGAACTTTTTTGACACAGGAAGGGTGCGACAGGCTTAAACAGGAGTTAAAAATACTCAAAACCGTCAAGCGCAAGGAAATTGCTTCCGCCCTTGAAAAGGCGAGACAGCTGGGGGATCTGAGCGAGAACGCGGAATATGATTCCGCCAAACAGTCTCAGCTATTGAATGAAAAAAAGATAAGGGAACTCGAAGAGAAGATCCTGACAGCCAGGATCCTTGATAATGAGAACATCCCCTCGGACAAGGCATATATCGGCGCGAAACTGAAACTGGTGGACATAGACTCTAAGGAAGAAATGGATTATACGCTGGTAACCGAGGATGAGGCTGATTACGCGGGAGGCAGGATCTCCATCTCATCTCCGGTGGGGAAAGCGCTCTTAGGGTGCAAGGTTGGGGATATAGCTAATATAAAAGTGCCCGCGGGGGTATTGAAATATAAAATAGTGGGCATTTCCAGATAGTGAAAATTTTATTGAATTTTATTCCCCAAAGTGCGATAATCATATGATTACGGCTTAAAGAGTTTTGATGAACGAGCGGATATCCGCTAATTAAAGGAAGGGAGAAGTTATGCGTATCAGGAATATTTGGTTTGCGGCAGGGATAGTTGCGGCGTTAGCGTTATCTTTCACGGCCTCTTCGGACGCGGCTTCCAAAAAGAGCGATCTCGCGGCAAAGGTCAATGGAAGCGGCATTAAGGCGGCCACCCTGGATGCCGCTGTAAATAATTATGTGGAAAACCAGAAGATGTTCGGGGTCACTGTAAAAGACGAGGATAAAGACAAATTGAAAAAAGATATTCTTAATGAACTGGTATCCGCGGAATTACTGTATCAGGCGAGCCAGAAGGCCGGCCTCGGCAATCTGTCCAAGGATGTGGATATCCAATTGGAGAACATTAAAAAAGGCTTTGGCTCGGAACAAGAATTCCAGAAGATCCTGAAGGAGAGGAATATCCAGCTGAAAGACCTCAAGGAAGATGTTAAGAAAGGCACCTATATAAACGCCTATCTTGAAAAAGAGGTATTTTCCAAATTAGCTCCGGTAACAGAAGAGGAAAAGAAACAGGAGTATGAGACCAATAAGGATAAATTGAACGTCCCCGAAGAAGCGAGGGCGAGCCACATACTCATAAAGACGGCTGACAAGGCTACGGATGAAGAGAAGCAGAAAGCGAAAGAGAAAATAGAAGCACTAAGAGCCAAGGCAATATCAGGCGAAGATTTCGATAAGCTGGCTAAAGAAAATTCGGAAGACGGCTCAGCCGCTAACGGCGGTGACCTGGGGTATTTCAAAAGAGGCGATATGGTAAAGCCTTTCGAAGACGCGGCATTCGGGCTGGAAAAAGGGCAGATAAGCCCGGTAGTGGAAACACAGTTCGGTTACCATATAATAAAGACAATAGACAAGAAAGCCGCGCATACGCTGACATACGAAGAGGTTTCCAAGGATATAGAAAGGTTCCTGATAGATAAGAAAAAACGGGCGGAGGTTGCGAATACCGTGGAAACACTGAAGAAAAACGCGAAGATAGAAATTTTATTATAAAGGATACCATGAGAAGCGACATAATCAGAAAAGGCATTTCCAAGGCGGGCAACAGGGCTCTTTTATACGCGACAGGCGTGTGCTGTTCGGATATGAAAAAGCCTTTTATAGGCATAGCGTCCAGCTTTACGGATCTTATACCGGGCCATATGCATATGCGGTCCCTGGAGAGAGCCGTCGAGAATGGTGTTTACGCGGGAGGAGGAAGGCCTTTTGTTTTCGGGATACCGGGCATATGCGACGGCATCGCGATGGGCCACGCGGGCATGAGATATTCGCTCGCGTCAAGGGAGCTGATAGCGGATATGGTCGAGACGATCTCGAGCGCGTATTCTCTTGACGGGCTCGTGCTCCTGACCAATTGCGACAAGATTACCCCTGGTATGCTGATGGCGTGCGCCAGAATTAATGTGCCTACTATTGTTGTTACCGCCGGCCCTATGCTGACAGGCCGTTATAAAGGCCGCAGGCTGGATCTCGTGAGGGATACGTTCGAGGCAGTGGGCAAGTTCAAAAAAGGCGAGATATCAAAAGAGGATATGGATGAACTTGAGATGAACGCCTGCCCGGGCGCTGGTTCGTGCCAGGGGCTTTTCACAGCCAATACAATGAGCTGCCTTACCGAGGCAATGGGGATGTCGCTGATAGGGTGCGGTTCCGCCCTTGCCGTATCCAGCAAAAAAGCGAGGATCGCTTTTGAGAGCGGCAGGCGCATAGTCGAACTTGTTTCGAAAAATATAAAACCGAGATCCATAATGAATAAAAAAGCGTTCCTTAACGCAATAATGGTGGACATGGCGCTGGGAGGATCTACCAATACGGCTTTACACCTGCCTGCTATTGCCAGGGACGCCGGGATATCCCTTCCCATCGAGGTATTCGACAAGATAAGCAGGTTTATACCCAAGATATCGGATCTAAGGCCGGGCGGAGAATATTTCATGGAAGACCTTGAGGCGGCGGGAGGAGTGCCCGGTGTTTTAAAAATGCTTGAGACAAAATTAAACGACAATCCCACTGTCAGCGGCTTTTCGATAAAGGAGATAGCTAGGTTCAGTAAGGTTACCGACGAAGAAGTCATCAGGCCCCTTGATAATCCTTATAAAATAGAGGGAGGCATCGCTGTATTGAAAGGCAATATCGCCCCCGAAGGGTGCGTTGTGAAACAGGGCGCGGTAAGTGAAGACGCGATGTTTTTCAAAGGCGCGGCAAAGGTATTCGATTCCGAAGAAGAATCCATGAGCGCTATCCTTGGAGGGAAGATCAAGAAAGGCGATATAGTCGTTATCAGGTATGAAGGCCCTTCAGGCGGCCCGGGCATGAGAGAGATGCTTTCTCCTACGTCCGCTATCGTAGGTATGGGTTTAGCCAATGATGTGGCGCTTGTTACGGACGGCAGGTTTTCAGGCGGCACAAGAGGCCCATGCATAGGCCATGTGGCTCCGGAGGCGAGTAAAGGCGGGCCCATAGCCGCGCTCAGGAATAACGACGTGATCACAATAGATATAAAACAGAGGCGGATAGAAGTGGATCTGTCCGCCTCCGAGATAGAAAAGCGTCTTAAAAAATGGAGAGCCCCGAAGCCAAAGGCGGGAAGCGGCTGGCTTTCACGGTACGCAAAGATGGTATCATCAGCCTCCAAAGGCGCGGTGTTGGAATAAATTATGAAAATGAACGGCGCGAGAATATTAATAGAATCCCTGAAGAGAGAGGGCGTTGAGGTCATATTCGGTTACCCCGGCGGCCAGGTCCTGCCCATATTCGATGCCTTATATGACGCTGATATGAAGTTCATATTGACCAGGCATGAGCAGGGCGCGGCGCACGCGGCTGACGGCTACAGCCGCGCCACAGGCAAAGTAGGCGTGTGTCTCGCGACGTCAGGCCCGGGAGCGACAAACCTTGTTACCGGCATAGCCAACGCGTATATGGACTCTATCCCGATGGTAGCGATCACGGGCCAGGTAAAGTCTTTTCTTATAGGAAATGACGCGTTCCAGGAAGCTGATATTACAGGCGTTACCCGCTCAATAACAAAGCATAATTATTTAGTCAAAGACGTCAAACAGCTGGCCCAGACCATCCGGGAGGCGTTTTACATCGCTTCAACCGGCCGGCCCGGACCGGTTTTGATAGATATCCCTTCGGATATGCAGCAGCAGGAAACGGAATTTATATGGCCCGAAGAAGTGGATATAAGGAGTTATAAGCCTGTCCTGTTCGGCCATCCCGGCCAGATCAAAAGAGCGGCTAAGCTTATAGCTTCGTCTAAAAACCCTCTTATCTACGCGGGTGGAGGCGTCATTACCTCAGGCGCCCACTATGAATTGAAAAAGTTGGTTGAAAAACTCAACGCGCCTATCACATGGACATTGATGGGCATAGGCTGTTTCCCTGATACGCATAAGCTTTCCCTGGGTATGCTCGGCATGCACGGGACCGCTTACGCCAATCACGCCGTGATGGAGGCGGACCTTATTATAGCGGTGGGCGCGCGTTTCGACGACAGGGTTACGGGCAGGCTCGATAAGTTCGCGCCTTACGCCAAGATAATACATATCGATATCGACCCTACCTCTATCAGCAAGAACGTAAAGGTGGACATACCTATCGTGGGCGACGCGAAAAATATTTTAGGCCAATTGCTGGAAGATATAACCAAAGTTCCTGATACCTCGGAGTGGCTTAAGGCCATCAGCCAGTGGAAAAAGAAATATCCTCTTAAGTACCAGGATAAAAAAGATATAATAAAGCCTCAGTACGTCATAGAACAGATTGACGACATTACCAAAGGCAGCGCTATTATTA
This sequence comes from Candidatus Omnitrophota bacterium, assembly GCA_041653835.1. Classification (GTDB taxonomy): domain Bacteria; phylum Omnitrophota; class Gorgyraeia; order Gorgyraeales; family Gorgyraeaceae; genus UBA10183. The sequence continues at coordinate 8,291 of JBAZEP010000032.1, read as the reverse complement.
CCACAGAGGTCGGCCAGAACCAGATGTGGGCTGCCCAGTGGTATAAGTATAATTATCCCCGCACTTTTATTTCTTCGGGCGGGCTCGGCACTATGGGATTCGGCCTGCCCGCGGCAATGGGCGCGAAAATAGGCATGCCGGATAAAGTAGTTTTCGATATAGCCGGGGACGGTTCGATACAGATGAATATACAGGAACTTGCCACATGCGTCTGCAATAAGATCAATGTCAAGGTCGCCATACTCAATAACGGCTATTTAGGCATGGTCAGGCAGTGGCAGGAATTATTTTATAAAAAGAGGTATTCCTACACCTGTCTTCATAATCCTGACTTCGTCAAGCTCGCGGAGAGTTACGGCGCGGCCGGCATACGCGTCACTAAAAAAGAGGATGTCCGCAAGGCGATCGAAAAGGCGATATCCATAGATAATACCGTATTGATCGATTTCAAGGTTGAGGAAGAAGAGAACGTGTTTCCAATGGTTCCCGCGGGCGAGGCATTGAACCGCATGATAGAAGGGTTGGCTTAATGAGACATACGATCTCCGTGTTAGTCGAAAATAAATTCGGGGTGCTCGCGCGCATAGCGGGTTTATTCAGCGCGCGCGGCTATAATATAGCGTCGCTGGCTGTATCCGAGACACTTGACCCGACCGTCTCCTCCATGACAATGGTGGTGGACGCGGAGGACGAGAAGATACTCGAGCAGATAAAGAAACAGCTCAATAAGCTGATAGATGTTATTATCGTTACCGACTTTACCAAGAAAGGCCATGTCGAAAGGGAACTTGTGCTCGCGAAGATAAGTTATTCCGCCAAAGACAAAACCAGGTTAGACGCGGCATTGGACAATACGTGCGCCAAAGCGGTACAGCGTTCAAGCGGCTCCGCTATTATAGAGATAATGGGAGACCAGGACGAGATCAGGGAATTACTGGACAGCCTGAAACAGTTTGGCGTAAAAGAACTGGTCAGGAGCGGCCGCATCGCGATATCGAAGGATTAAACAATAGCTAAAAAAGGGAGGCTGTGATGTTGAAGATTTATTATGAAAAGGATGCCGACTTGAACATCCTTAAAGGCAAGAAAGTGGCTATCATAGGATATGGTATCCAGGGCAGGGGACAAGCGTTGAATCTGCGCGATAGCGGGGTGGAAGTGGTTGTAAGCGAGCTCGAAGGGACCGAGAATTATAAACTCGCTGTACAGGACGGGTTTAAGCCTGTATCGGTCGCTGAAGCCGCTAAACTCGGGGACATAATACAGATACTTACGCAGGACCATGTCCAGGCGCAGGTATATAAAGAATATATAAAGCCGAACCTTAAAAAAGGAAAGGCGTTATGCTTTTCTCACGGCTTCAATATACATTTTAAACAGATAAAGCCTTCGAAGACCATAGATGTGTTCATGGTAGCGCCAAAAGGCCCGGGCGCGCTTGTGAGAAAAATGTACGAAGAAGGCAAGGGCGTTCCTTGTTTGGTCGCAATACACCAGGACGCTACGGGCAATGCCATGAAATTAGCGCTGGCTTATGCCAAGGCCCTGGGCGCGGCAAAGGCAGGCGTTATTGAGACGACCTTTAAAGAAGAGACAGAGACAGACCTTTTCGGGGAACAGGCTGTTCTTTGCGGCGGCGTGAGCGAGTTGATAAAAGCGGGTTTCGACACATTGGTCGAAGCCGGGTATCAGCCTGAGATAGCGTATTTCGAAGTGCTGCATGAGTTAAAGTTGATAACAGACCTTATCCAGGAAACAGGTATTTCCGGCATGAGAAGAAAAGTTTCCAATACCGCGTGTTACGGAGATTTGTCCCGCGGTCCAAGGGTTGTTACTGAGAGAACAAGGAAAGAGATGAAAAAGATATTGAAAGAGATCCAGAAAGGCAGATTCGCCAGGGAATGGATCAGGGAAAATGAGGCAGGCAGGCCGAATTTCAATAAGCTCCTTAAACAAGGCGATGAACATCAGATCGAGGCGGTAGGCAGGAAGCTGAGAGAGATGATGCCGTGGATGAAAAAATAAAATAGACTTCTCGACTCGCTTCGCTCGCTCGAAGAATATTGTTCGAGCGATCCGCCACAGGCGGAGAGTCGAGAACCTAGGCAATATGAAAAGAATCATTATTTTTGACACAACTTTGAGGGATGGGGAACAGTCTCCGGGCGCGAGCCTGGACATGAACGCCAAGATAGAGGTGGCGCGCCAGCTCGCGAGGCTGGGCGTTGACGTCATCGAAGCGGGTTTCCCGATCGCGTCCAAAGGCGACTTCAGCGCCGTGCGTAAGATAGCCTCGCTTGTCAAAGGCCCAGCTATCTGCGGCCTGGCAAGGGCGTTGAAGCCTGATATAGAGGCGTGCGCCAAAGCGATCAAGTCCGCGAGGCACGGCAGGATACACGTGTTTCTGGCTACCTCAAAGATACACATGCAATATAAATTGAAAAAAGCTGAATCCGAGATACTGAAACAGGCTGTCTGGGCGGTGAAATACGCGAGGAAATTCTGCGGAGACGTAGAATTTTCTCCGGAAGACGCCTCGCGTTCAGAGAGGGATTTCCTGTGCAGGGTAGTAGAGGCTGTTATAGATAGCGGCGCGGGCACGGTAAATATCCCGGATACGGTGGGATATTCCACGCCTTTAGAATACGGCAGCCTGATAAACACTATCAAGACAAAAGTCCCTAATATCAATAAGGCTGTAATAAGCGTCCATTGTCATAATGACCTGGGCCTGGCTGTTAGCAATGTGCTTTCCGCTGTCCAGAACGGCGCGGAGCAGGTGGAGTGCACCGTGAACGGCATAGGCGAAAGAGCGGGCAATTCTTCCCTTGAGGAAATCGTGATGGCGTTGGATGTGCGCAAGGATATCTACGACGCCTGTACTAATATAAATAAACGCGAGATCTATAAAACAAGCCGCCTTGTCTCCAAGCTTACCGGCATCGTTGTCCAGCCGAACAAAGCTATAGTGGGCAGGAACGCGTTTAGCCATGAATCAGGCATACACCAGGACGGCGTCCTGAAGAAACGTTCCACTTACGAGATAATGAGGCCGCAGGACGTGGGTTTCGGCGGCACAAGGCTTGTCCTGGGAAAACATTCAGGCAGGCATGCCTTCAACGAGAGACTGCATAAACTGGGTTTTGAATTGGACGAGAAAGAACTGTTGAAAGCGTTTGAAAGGTTCAAAACGCTCGCGGACAAGAAAAAAGAGGTATTCGACGAAGACCTCTTGTCCATAGTCGAGGACGGCATCGTCTCTATACCCGAAACCTTCCGCCTCGAAAATTTAAATATAGTCAGCGGGAACAAGATCACTCCGAAAGCCGTTATAGGCCTGAAAAAAGGCGTTAAACTGCTGGAGCGGTCTTCTTCCGGCGACGGGCCTGTGGACGCGTGTTATAAAGCCATCGACTCCATAACAGGATTGAAATGCAAATTACTGGATTATTCCCTCAAGTCTATTACCGGCGGTAAAGATGCCCTGGGCGAAGTTACGGTCAGGATCCGGTCGAATAAAGATGAGGTCTCGGGCAGGGGCACGTCCACCGATATCATCGAGGCCAGCGCTAAGGCATACGTGAACGCTGTCAATAAGCTGGTTTTCAGCCGTTCGCGCAAAGCAAAACCCGGCCCCGCAAAATTAAAACTATAACTGATGGATACATACGGTGTTATTGGCTGGCCTGTAAAACATAGTTTATCGCCCGCGATGCATAACGCCGCCTTTAAAGCGCTCGGCATTAACGCGGAATACCGCCAATTCGAGGTAAAGCCCGAAGAACTTGAGGATTTTATCCTTAACAGGAAAGATGTGGCGGGTTTTAATATAACTGTGCCGCATAAGGAAAAATCCATAGCCTTCCTTGATTCTATCGATCCCCTGGCGCGTTCCATAGGGGCTGTCAATACGGTTGTTATCAAAGAAGAAAAGCTTACAGGATACAATACGGATAGCTACGGGTTTATCGCCGCGCTTAAAGAAGATATAGATTTTGACATAAAAGGCAAAACTGTATTTGTGCTTGGCTCCGGAGGCGCGAGCAGGGCGGTAAGTTTTGCCCTTGCTTCATCCGGCGCGAAAAAAATAATCCTGACAGATCTGTTTTTAGATAAAGTAAAGCTACTCTCGGAGAATGTGAAAAAATTCTATCCGGCATGTGAAATAACTATAGCTGGGTCTAAAAAGATTTACATGGAAAAAGACCTGGGAGGAGCGGATCTTCTGGTCAACGCTACCCCGATAGGACTTAAAAAAGACGATCCTCTTTTGTTTGATAAAAGCGCTTTTAAAAAAGGCATGTCGGTTTATGACCTGGTGTACAACCCTGAAAGAACAAAGCTCGTGGAAGCTGCCGGGAACGCCGGTCTCAGGGCATCAGGCGGGCTGGGCATGCTTTTGCATCAGGGCGCGAAGAGTTTTGAATTCTGGACAGGCGGTAAAGCGCCTGTAGAAATAATGAGGGCCGCCTTGAAATCCGCCCTCCAAAATCCCTAATGTTACATTCTGACACTGTCATGGTGTAACATTAGAGCGGGAATATATGATATTTACGCTGGTTTTTATATTTGGATTGATAATAGGGAGTTTCCTTAACGTTTGCATATACAGGATGCCGCGCGGTGAATCTATTGTATGCCCGGGCTCAAGATGCACATTATGCAAAAGGCCCATACCCTGGTATGATAATATACCTTTACTGAGTTATCTTCTGCTCAGGGGCAAATGCAGGGTATGCCATGAAAAGATACCTTTCCGTTATTTCACGGTAGAACTTATAAGCGCGCTGTCTTTTCTCGCGCTGTATATAAATTTCGGGTTCAATTATATATTCTGGGTTTACAGTTTGCTGACAGCCTGCCTTATAGTGATCACTTTTATCGACCTGGAATTCCAGCTTATACCCGACAGTATAAGCATTACCGGTGTATTTGCCGGTATTATCCTCAGCGTAATTTTCCCGGGGCTCCAGAGCGCGTTCAGCTGGCAAAAAGCGCTCTTGAATTCTGTGATAGGCGCTTTGGCGGGCGGAGGGCTGATCTATCTGACAGGCGTTTTAGGCCAGCTGGCATTTAAGAAGGAAAGCATGGGCGGAGGGGACGTGAAACTCATGGCGATGCTGGGGGCTTTTTTAGGCTGGAAAATGGCCGCGCTTATTTTCTTTTTGGCGCCTTTTTTCGGGGCGCCCATAGGGGTTTACGCGAAGTATATAAAAAAAGAGGACATAATACCATACGGCCCGTATATCTCATTAGCTGGTTTTGTAGCCATGATATGGGGGCATAAAATACTGGGATTATTTTTATTATGATAGGAGGCATAAAATGTTAAGATTTTTAACTGCCGGTGAATCTCATGGAGAGGCCCTTATAGGCATATTGGAAGGCATGCCCGCGGGACTGAAAATAACCGCGGCGGATATAAATAAAGACCTCGGAAGAAGGCAGGAAGGCTATGGCAGGGGCCAGAGGATGCGGATAGAGCGTGATACCGCGAGGATACTTTCAGGCACCATGAAAGGCGCTACAATAGGAAGCCCTATAGCTATTCTTATCGGGAATAAAGATTTCAGTATCGATACCCTGCCCGCTGTAAAGAATCCGCGGCCCGGCCACGCTGACCTGGCAGGTATTCTCAAATACGGGTTTAAGGATGCCAGGTGCGTCCTCGAGAGGGCTTCAGCCAGGGAAACAGCCGCCAGGGTGGGTGTCGGGGCCATATGTAAGGTTTTATTAAAGGAATTCGGCATAACTTTTGCGAGCCGTGTCCTGATGATAGGCGGTGCTGAGACTGAAAGATCTATGAAGGAAAAAATAGACAGCGCCATGAAATCAAAGGACACTGTGGGCGGGGTATTCGAAATTACGGTAAAAGGCGTTCCTCCCGGCCTGGGCAGCTGCGCGCATTGGGACAGGCGCCTGGACGCGAGCTTAGCGGCGGCGGTCATGTCTATACCCGCGGTGAAAGCGGTTGAGATAGGCAATGGCATCGAATCGAGCGGTAAGCCCGGCTCAAAGACGCACGACGAAATTTTTTATTCAGGAAAAAAATGTTTTTACAGGAAGACAAACAACGCCGGGGGGATCGAGGGCGGCATGTCTAACGGCGAGGATATAATAGCGCGCGGCTACATGAAACCAATAAGCACGCTGATGGAAGGCTTGAATACCGTGGACATAGACACGAAGAAACAGGTCAGGGCATCTACCGAGAGGTCTGATGTGTGCGCTGTACCTGCCGCGGGCGTAGTGGGGGAATCGGTATCTGCTCTTGTTATCGCGGGTGAGTTCCTGGAAAAATTCGGAGGCGACAGCCTTTCGGAGACAAGAAGGAATTACAAAGGTTATATAGAAAGTTTAAAAATCTAAGGCTATCGACAGGGTCAGGTAGTCTGTGTCGAAACCGTTTATCCTGTCGGTGTGTTTCCCGCCAGCGGCGATCGAGGTATTTTCGTTTAGAGGGTAACTGATATCCAGTATCATTTCGTTCAGGCTTGCCTCGCATTTCTCAAGGTTATATGAGTATTCGTTGCGGAAATCCAGCCGCGTTTTCCAGGCCAGCGGAAAACCGACCCCTATCTTCAAAGTCGTTTCAATGGATGAATTTTCAGCGTCAAATCCCAGATAGTCAAGCACGTCCCCGGATATAAAATGGATGGACTGTCCTAAATAGAAATATTTGAACAGGTTTGTTTCTATCTGCCCGCCTGCCAGGACCTTTTCCCAATTATCATTATCCAGGTTCCACTGGCCTTCTATAAAACCGGATATTTTCGGGCCGGGGTTTTCGGTTTCTTTATATATGGAGAACCTGTCGGTTATTATATCCCCGTCATCGCCCCTGAGATCAAACTGGTATGAGCTGTTATTTTTGATATCAACGCAGTACGCGGCATTCAATAAGATAAATGGCGTTAATAATATGATAAGCCTGGAAATGAGTTTCATTTGAAAAAAGAGTATAGCATACAACCCCGCTGAATACAAGAGGTTTGACTATTGTCCTGCTATCTGTTATATTAAATTTTATGAATAATATAATCTTAGTCGGTTTTATGGGCACAGGGAAGAGCGTTACCGGTAAATTGCTGGCAAAAAAGCTTGGCATGGATTTTATCGAATTGGACGAGGAAATAGAAAAAAAGGAAAAAATGGCTATAAAGGATATATTCGAGAAAAAAGGCGAGCCATATTTCAGGCAGATAGAGAAGGAAGCGGTAAAAGGAGCGAGCTTACGCAGGAACACGGTTATATCAGCCGGGGGCGGCGCTATCATCGATGAGGAAAATTTCAAAAACCTGAAAAATAGCGGCACCATAATCTGCCTTAAGGCGTCGCCGGAGACTATCCTCAAAAGGACAAAGGGCATCGAGACCCGCCCGCTACTGAACGTGCCTGATCCGGGAAAAAAGATAGAAGAATTGTTAAAAAAGAGAGAGTCTTATTATAGTAAAGCGGATTTCAGCATAGATACTGATAATCTAAGCGTAGATGAAGTGGCTGTAAAGATAATGAAGCTCATAACTTAGCTGGCAGAGGAGACTCGAGGACGCGAAATTTTTCCAGCGAGAAAATTTCGCTCCGTTTTCTCGCTCGCTCGTTTCGCCAGCCAGGCAGGTTTTGAGAAAAGCCTTTTTTCTTCGAGCGGGCATGGTGTCCGGCGCCGAATAGGCGGCGGACGAGCGAGAAGAAAAACGGAGCGAAGGCCGACCCGCCGGGGCGGCCAAGCGTCTTTTCGAAAACCTGCCTGGCTGACGAAACACCTTGCCCGCTCGCGACAAAGAGGCCTCTCGTCTCCTCTGCCAGCTAAGCAAAATATAATTTTATGACAGATACAGAGAGATTACTTATTCTCAATATGATAGATGGGCTGGGCAGTGTCAGAACCAGCAGTTTATTTAAGCATTTCGGGTCTATAGAAAAGATTTTTAAAGCAGGCGAAGAAAGCTTAAAGAAGATAAAAGATATTGGGCCTGTAATAGCTGCCAGGATTCCTAAGGCTGTTAAAGAAATAGATTTAACGAAAGAACTGGATCTTATAAAAAAGCATGACGTAAAAGTTATTACGTTTTTAGATAAAGACTATCCGGAAAATCTGAAAAATATATATGACCCGCCAGTTGTTTTATATATCAAGGGAAAGATAATGCCGGAGGATAAATCCGCTGTCGCGGTGGTAGGCTCGCGCCTGGCGTCTTTTTACGGGCTCCAGACAGCTGAGAGGTTTGGGTTTGAACTGGCTTCGCGCGGGATTACAGTGGTCTCCGGGCTCGCGAAAGGCATTGACTCCA
>JBAZEP010000031.1:0-19939 GCA_041653835.1 Candidatus Omnitrophota bacterium | reverse complement strand
AATTCAGGTCTGAAGTGCTGTAATTCTGGAGCAGGCTGTCTCCTCCGGTAAATAAAGCGCATCCTACGCTTCCTACTGCCCAGTTATTCGGGCTTGTGCCTGAGCTGTTATCAGCGGGTATTACCCAGTTGATCGTGGCTGAATTCCCGGTAATTCCTGTAGCCGTAGGCTGGGCAGGCGCATTCGGGCCAGCTGAATCCACCCAGCACAGTACAGACCAATTCCAGCTGCCGAAATTTCCAGCGTTATCATAGTCTGATATATAAATCCTGTTCTTGCCTGTGAGCGCCTGCCATGTGCCTGACCAGTTGGCGTCCCCGCCTGACGCGCCGTCCCAGGCAGTGCATTTCGAATATGTGGAATTATAGTTGCCTGTCTCAAAATCCCCGTCCGAGTTCCAAACAGTATAATTCAAACCTGACAGCGCATCCTGGGAAGTTCCGGAGATAGTAAAGGCGCCGGTATTATTGTAATAGGTAGCGCCATTGGTATGCGAAGTTATGGTAACTGTCGGCGCTACCGTATCGATATAATACGGGCCTATATATTTATCACCTGACCAATTGCCAGCTCCGTCAATGGTCCTCACATGGTAATAATTCGCCGTACCATTGGAGAATGTGGCTGTATAAGTAGTGCCTGCCTGGTCATTAGTCGGGGAGCTGTTTTGTGATGTAGATGTATTTACAAAAATATCATAACCCGCGATAGGAGTAGTAACCGTGGCAGACGAAATCTTAACCACCTGGCAATCGTCTATATACATGACAGGATCACCTGGATTGGAATTACGTGTAAGACCGATCATAAATCTAACTCCTGACGAATCCGAAGAATTTACAAATAAGGTCTTATGTATCCATTGGTCGCGCTCGGTAACGGACACGGTGCCCAGCCCTGTCCAAGTACCATATTTCATCGCTGTTAATCCAACAGACGAGATTGCCGCATGCGTAGGCACGTATATCCAGCAGCTAAGCAAATAATCAGTACTAGTGGAGCCGGCTATATCCTGAATCGGCCCTGTCCAATTAGTCGTACCTGTTTTAGTGTATTTTGCCGAATAAACTCCGTTATGTTTTATAGCGGTTTCTGCGGCGACTGTAGATTCTGCGTCCCATCCACGGCTGAAACTGTCAGGATTAGAGGACGTTCCTGAGCTCCATTTTTCAAACTCATTATTGACCAGTAAATTGCTTTCATTGCCTTCCGCATCAACTGCGGCTTCATAGTAATAATAGGTACTGCCGTTGGAAGCCGGCGCTGACCACGAGAAAGGAACTGTGGTGTCATTTGATACGCCTGACTGCCATACGCCTGTTGAATGAGAATCAGCGCATGTTATTGAACTGAGAATACTGGGAGCGATTGCGTCAGTCGCTGCAGCGTCAGTCGCTGACGTGCCTGTATTAATAGGTGAAATCTTAAAATTATCATATTCTACCGTGGATGAATATGAATCTAATCCGGCTTTATAGGTCCCTGCCGCGAACTCGGAATTATCATACTGCATTACAAATAAATCGTTGATATATAGCTTGTAATTATTCCCGTTACAAATAATCTTCGCGTGATAAGTAACCCCGTTTGTTATAATATAAGCTGTTGGATTGAATTCTGAACTCCATGAACCTGCCAGTCTTCTCTGCCATACCCAATTGCCGCTTGTATTATAATAGAATCTCGCAAGATTGCTGGTATCAAGATATCTCATTACTAAATGTATTCTGGTGCCGGCTGTCTTGGTAAAGTCAACTTCTACTATTCTATTTGTGTCAAAAGAGTTATTTGTATAAGCTGGCAGGTCATTTGTATCAACGCAAGTTAACTTACCCGAAGCTATAGAAGCACCTGTGGTCAGCGTCCAATTGGAAGATGCCGAGAAGTCATCATATAACCCGCTCAACGGCGCATAGGTTCCTCCTGAACTTATGGCACGCGCCAGAGTATATCCTAAAACGCTCGACCCTGTCCCATCCACAACTGCCCAACCCAGGTTCATACTGCCTGAACCTGTGGTTACCGGCGTAAGGCCGAGCACAGGCGTAACAGGCTTTGTACGGTCAGGGGTAGCGGCTGAAGAATTGGATGAATACGCTGTCCAGTTGTTGTCCGGATTCCTACCTTTTACCCTGTAATAATAAGTCGTCCTGTCTGCGAGGCCTGTATCAGTATAAGTAGTGACAGCCTGATTATTAACGACTACTACAGGGCTCGTGAAACTCGAAGACGTATCCCTCTCTAATGTGTAAGCGGTTGAATTACCTGACCAGTTAATTATTATCTTGCCTAATTCCGAATTTAACGGCTGATCAGTCTGGGCAGTGCAGGATGTAATGCTCGGGACAGCGGACAGCGTATATTTATAAGCAGGGCTCGCTGTCTGCCAGCTGGTCTCGTTGCCTGCGTTGTCCCTTACTTTCCACCTGAATGCGTAGGCAGTATTAGATGATAATGACGAAGGCGTATAACTCCCGTTACACCACCCGCTGTTACCGTCAGCCGATGAGAATGTAGTAGCATTAGCGTCGTATTCTATATAATAACAAGTTGTGGGTAGGCCGCTGGTGGCATCGCTGGCTCCTGAGACTGTAACAGGAATAGCTGCCGCCGTAGGCGTGCCGTATGATAAAGCGCCCGGGGCCGGGGCAACCGTATCAATATAGTACGGCCCTATATATTTATCACCGCTCCAATTGCCTGCGCCGTCGATAGTCCTCACATGGTAATAATTCGCTGTACCGTTGGAGAATGTGGCTGTATAGGTTGTACCTGTCTGGTCGCTGGTTGGGGAGCTGTTCTGTGATGTGGATGTATTTACAAAAATATCATAGCCGGCGATTGGCGTAGTAACTGTGGCTGATTTCACTTCATAAAAACTGTAATCGTCATATATTACATATTCACCTTCGCCGTCTCTCGCGTAAATATAGAACATGCAGGCATCAGTATCTGTTGGAGTAACCACAACTTGAAGTTTTTTCCATGTCCCGTCGCCTGCCACGTTTCCTGAACCATTGTCCCAGTCATAACCATTAGTATCACCGATAAATAAACTCCCGTAGGTTCCTGCTGAACCTTTAAACCAGACAGTCCCTATATAAGTATGGCCTATTTCCAGTGAGCCAAGACTGCGGTGCATATCTGAATTATTGCCGGCTTGATAAGTGATCTTTAACGCTTTTACGCCATTCCTGGAATCTGTCACAAACTCATAAGGAGAGCCGGATGAGCTCCAATTCACGGCTCCCTGTTCAAAGCCGATATTACTGCCGAATAGATTCGTCTCATTACCTTCAGTGTCTACGGCTGTCTCGTAATAATAATAAGTATTGCCGTTGGAAGCCGGCGCTGACCACGAGAACGGCACAGTGCTATCGTTGGAAACCCCTGACTGCCACAAGCCTGTTGTATGGGAATCAGAGCATGTGATCGCGCTTAAAACACTTGGCGCTGTTGTATCATTAGCTGTGGCGTCAGAAGCTGAAGTGCCGGCATACAAAGGCGCGACTTTAAGATTGTCGAAATCCTGCGTCTGTGCCGCTACTGTATAGCCTACCCTTAGATTATCTTCTGTGGAATAACTTGAATCATATACAAGGATATCGTTTATGTAATATTTCGCGCCTCCTGCCGGCTCAACTATTATTTTCAAATAATATACCGTATCGGCAGACAATGTAGGCCCTACAGCTCCCCTGTCGGAAGAATCCTCATAAACCCTGAATTGCGTGTTACCGGTATACGCGAATAGCGCATACGGCATGTCAGCGTAAGAAAACGCTGTTCCTGTATCAAAGATCCCGAACATATAATCGCCTGTGGAGCCTACTCCTTTTGCCTCTGTCTCCGCTACTATTCCATTCGCGCGGCTGTATTCAGCTTTTGTCACGTAATAGTAGCTCCCCCATGCCCTGGAGGCAGGACCGGTTATCCGGAGTTTCTCGCTGTTTATGGAAACTCCTGTACCTATATTATAAACGGACGAGTTTGTGGCGGTAAAAGCGTCGTTTATGCCTCCCAGCGAAGTATATGTCCCGTTCGAAGCAGGCGCCCTGTTCAGGGAATATCCCAAAATACTTGAACCTGTGCCGTCAACAGCTGACCATCCAGCGTTCACACTGCCCGAACCCGTTGCTACAGGTGTCAAAGCCAGGACAGGCGTTACAGGTTTAGTCCTGTCAGGCGTGGTTACGGAAGAGGTGCCTGAGAAAGCTGTCTGTGTGCCCGCGCTATTTTTGGCTTTTACTTTAAAGACATACGCTGTCCTGTCAGCCAGACTTGAAGTAACTATGCCGCCCGCTCCTCCCCACTCGGCATACGTATGCCATTCTTCAGCCGCGTTGTCTAAAAGTCCGTCAGACCCGAGATATTTAGCTGTTGTCTCATCGTATATGGCGTAAGTAGTAGCCGCTGAATTCCCGTTTTCATTGACAACTATTTTGACCTTCCCTAATTCCGAATTAAGAGGCGTGTCAGTATATAGCGTTACCGTAGGCGCTGTTGGAACAGCTGACAGAGTATAAGCAGTTTTTTCCGTGGTATTCCAGGCAGTATCCACTCCATCGCCATTCTGGTACCTGACTTTATAACCGTACAGGGTATTCGGCAATAATGTATCGTCCGTAAATGAATAACTCCCCGCTGTCATTGCCCTGTCCGAGCCGCCCGCCCCTGACCCTGTTAAATTATCAAATTCGGCGCCGGTTGAATCACTCGCTGAATTAGGCGGGGCCGCAACCTGTACAACGATGGAGCTTGATGTTATGGTGCCAAAAGTAAGCTCTCCATCAGTCGGAGGGTTAAGCAGTGTATATTTATAAGCCGGGCTTGGCGTTACCCATCCTGTCTCGTTAGGCGCGGTCCTTGTAACAGCGTCCCTGGATTTCAGCCTGAAGGCGTACGGTGTATTTTCCGCTAAAGTCGAAGGCGTATAAGCTGTTGAAGTTATCCATCCGGAATTCGCGTCAGCTGAACTGAATACCTTTGTGTTCCCGTCATACTCTATATAGTAAGGCGTGGCATGCATGCCTGCCGAGGCATCAGTCGCTCCATAAGGAGTAACAGGAATGCTTCCGGTAGTAATTGTGCCATAGCTTAAATTCGTCCCTGTAGGCGCGACATTATCATATTTAAATATAAACTGCGCCACTCCGCCTTCATTCGTAGCCGTATCGCGCGCCTGCTCCTTTGAGTAATACACCGTACCTGCTACAGCAGTAATACCCGGGTTATAATAATTATTAGTATTGCCGGCGCCTATCTTAACAGGCACGCCGCCCGAATCAGTGCCGAAATAATCCTTGTACCAGGCAAGGGGCGCCTCGTCTCCTGAGAAAGGCGAACTCCATACCATGTAAGGCGTATTATCAATATTCTGCCAGACGTTATTGTCGCTTGTCTGTAAAGACTGGTCACGCAGATCAGTAATATTATCCCCGGTAACGTCATACTGTAATATAAAGGTACGGACGATACCTGATTTGCCGGCTCCGTTACGAGGCAAAACTTTTACATAAGTAGTGCCCTGGGGTTTTGCCGAGCCTGTCAGATCCAATAAAGGATTGGTGGTGTATGTCGGTGTGGACGGCGTCGGGTCAGTCCCATCCTGGGTGTAATAGAAAGTATCGTCTGAAGTGGAAACGGGATCCGTCCATGTGTAATAAACTGTATTATCGTAATTCTGCCATGTGTTATTGGTTATTTCCGCTGTCTGGGCTGAAGTAGTCCAACCGCGGAGCGCCACTATATCAGGAGTACCGCCGTCATATTTATACGGCCCTAAATGCAGGATGGTCGCGTTCGAGGCGTGTTCAGGGTTATGGCTCTTTAAATGTAAGTACCAGGTGCCGTTAGAAGCGTTAATATTAAGCGTGGATGAAGACCACGTCGGATCAGCGTCACCCGGTGTGGAAGAAGCGGAATTATTCCATAAATAATGGTAATGCGTTACCCCTCCTTCGCCCCAGCCGGCTGTATTTGTAAATATAAACGCGGGCCCCTGGTCAACGTTATACCAGGTGTCCGCGGTTCTGTTACAGGTAGCGTTAGGAGCCGCCGGCAAAGTATATTTAGAATAAGCGCCTGACCATGACGTATAATTAATTACTCCGTCTGAACCCCTATATGTAAATGAATATGACTTGTTAGCTGTCATGCCTGTACATTCATGCACATTGTCGTTTTCCGCGCGCGCCCTGTCCCACGTAGCGCTTGTAGAGCAGTCAAATTCATAGAATTCCTGGCCCTGTGTAGCGTCTGTAAGGACGGCGCCTGTCACATACATGCCATTCGTGGCAGTATTGCTAAACGAAATACTCAATGAGCCCGCCGGAGGAGTAACATCCACATAGAAAGGCCCGCGTGAAACATACGTATCATCCCAGTTGCCCGCGTTATCGAGTGTCCTCATATTCAAATAATGGTTGTTACCGTCCCCTAACGCGCTTGAAGTGGTTGTCTGGACCCCATTTTCAAGATTCTTCGAGGTCCCGGGGTCTGAAGCGCCTATGGACCATGAATAATCAAATCCGTCCAGGCCGGACGTCGCGTCTGTTGGGTCAGTCCACGTAACAGTAACGGTGTTATCATTAGTCCACGCACTTGGCGCCTGGCCTCCCCAGCTGGACACAGCGTTCGGGTCAGTAATATCGATATAGAACGGCCCGTATGTTTTCGCGGCTGATATATTCCCGGCACCGTCTTCGGCTTTCACGTAGATATTATTATTTGTGCCGTCAGGCATGGCAGGAGTGATTGTAGAATTAGTCGTCCTTGCCACCCATGTCCCGCCTGTCTCGGGAGTAGTATCGTTCGCCGCCCACCAGTAGCCGGAAATTGGAGCGGTAACAGTTGCAGGCTTAACCTCTACTATCCTGAAATCATCCCATATAACCTGTGTCCCAACTGTATTAGTGTCGATTGACATCCGAACATGCATATTTGTCTGGCCTGAATTAGGTGTAACGAGCGTTGTCTGCACAAACTGCCAAGCGCCATTACCCGTACCAGAAACAAAGCCCCTGGCTGTATTTTCGCTCCAATTATATACACACCACAGAGAAATATGATAATTCACTCCCGCATTTGCCTTAACCCACGCGGTAGCCATATAAGCTTTTCCTACCATGCCTGTGGTGTTTGGATTGCCATAATCCTGAGTCAGACCATAAAAATGGTCTGTATTGCTTTCTCCGCCAACAAGCACTTCAGTCCTAACACTATGACTCCCCGTGTGTGCATCGGTAAACCAAGTCTCGCTTAAATTTGAAGAAGCTATAGGCGCCCAATTGTAGGCATCACTTCCGCTTCCACGCTCAAACTCTCCATTAGTAGCAATATTACTTGTATTACCCATGCTATCAATAGATGCTACATAGTAATAATAATCATCCCCATTCGACACCGGCTCCTGCCAGCCGAAGGCCACTGTATTGTCATTGGAAATCCCCGGCTGCCACGCTGATGTATTATGGCTCGAAGAACCGTCTGTTGCGTCGGTCGCGTAAAACGCCGGCACTGCCGGCGCCTGGGTATCGCCTTTATCTGCGCCAATGGGTTTAATGACTATATTATCCACCCTCGTTAGCGCCGAGATGCTTCTTATCCCTATATATCCCGATGTCGTTCCTATAGTGCCGGAATATTTCAATTGGCCGTCTACATAATATTTTACAGAACTCCCGTTGACTATAACCCTAATGTGGTACCATGTGTTAAGGGACGACGCCTGGGCCACGCTAGTACCGCTGCAGGAGATATCCTGGTTATCCTGGCGCAATAATAAACAGCCTTCTCCATCAGCGTAACTTGAGTCAGCCTGCCTGAAATATAATCCTATTTCTTTATTGGCATAAGCGCTTGATACTATATTCACATCCGCTTCGAATATAAAATTGGAGTATGTGGCTCCAGAATAATATATATATTCGGATGTACTGCTGGAATCAGGGCTCTCCAGATAGCCTAAGGAGGTATTCCATGTGCCGGCGGTTACTATCCAGCCGTTATAATTACCGTCGTTGAAATTGTCGTATGCGCCTCCAAAGGTATCGGCAGCCATGCCGCCGTTAAATCCTTTAGCAAGCCAGTTGATAAATTCTACATAAGCGGTATTATCCGCCGCATTACCCGTGCAATCCTGTATATGTATCCATCTGCCTCCATTGGCGTTGCTTAATCCAAATATACCTATATATTGCGGATCTGCCGCTACTCTCGCGATGGCCTTTGCTTCAGGTACAAGCGAAGTCGGATAGCTATTACTGCCTTCTCCTCCAGTGAAACTGCTCCACCCTGCCTGCGTAGGATGGAAATCACTGCCCGCGGTGGTAAGCGTATCAGGTGTTGTAAAAGTTCCCACAGCTAATATCGGATAAAGCCCTGTAGCAGTATCGTTACCGGCTGTCAATACTCCTTTGCCATTATCATAACATTCTTTGGCAAGCGCGGATTTTGTAACGCTATACACATACTGGTCAAAAACAATTATGTCATAACCGCTCACTTCGTTGTAGGTAGTTAAAGCGGTATTTATTGTAACATCAAAGCCTAACGCTCTGAGCCTCCCTTCCACTTGCCCATTGCCATCAAGGCCGTCTTCTACTACAACCACTTTAGGATTTGTTTTTATGGCGCCATATGTCCCATTGGCGGTTGCAGAACTGTAATAAGCGTAGCTATTCGCCCCGCTGTAATAGAGGTTATAAACTTGCTGGGCGGTGAGGGCAGAATTGTAAATACGAACGTCGTCCATGAGACCTTTCAGGTATTCTCCGCCTTGTATAATCCTTCCAAAATTATAATATGATCCCCAACCGCTTGGGGCAATGTTAACGCTCCCAACTGATACTCCATCAAGATATAATGTAGAAGTGGTGCCGTCACAGGTATATGTAACATTATGCCATTGATTTACAACCATATTTGATGAAGATATAATTCCTGGCGCGCCCACCCAACCTGTACCATTTCCAATATAAACATAAATGTCCCCGATACCGGTTCTGTTAAGAGATATAGCTAAAGTAGCGTGAGGAGATGTATTGATAAAAGTATTCAAAACTTTACTAAAATCGGTTAATTTCACCCAACAAGATGCGGTGATTGGTATTGAGAGTGCTTGAGTCACGCTAATATAATCGTCCGCTCCATTAAAATTCCCACCTATCCCATATTTACCGGTTATCCAACGCGATCCAGTGCCACTCCATGTTCCGGTATTCCCATTTCCGCTTATATCATTAACTATTGTGCCGCTCCCCTCATCCATGTTCCAATAACCGACAAGGTTAGTATCGCCAGGTCTTGCCGAAAGCTGGACATAATTCAGTCCGCTGGAATAATGGGAGTTGATTTCAGCGTTAGTAAGCGCGCGGTTATAAACTCGGATTTCGTCCATCAAGCCATTAAAAAATTCTCCGGTACCTGCGGATGATCCAATAATAAGCGAAACAGTCTCTGCCGCAATAACGCCTGAATGATCTTCTTCTTCCAACACAACTCCATCTTTATAAACCCTGGCCTTCCCCGTAGAGCTATCATAGGTAAAAGCTACGTGATGCCATGCGCCGTCTGTAAATTGTGAAGCTGTTATAGGAGTGTCTGTTTCCCAATAAGACCCGCCTGTATTTAATCCGACTGTCAGATAAGCGCCGTTATTCTGGAATGCGAATAATTTTCTATTGTCCCCCGAATCCTGTCTCATGATTTCATAATAAGTATTAGTAGTAATATTTACCGGTTTTATCCAGGCTTCTAATGTGATCGCTGATGTTGGATTAAGGGTTGGTGAATTACTTATAGTTACATAATCCCCGCTTCCATCAAAACTAAGCGCATTACTCGACATGCCCGTCGCGGAAACAGCGCCTGTAACCGTCCCGTTATTCCCATACGCGCTATAATCCCTGCCAAGCGCGTTAGTATCATCAAAACTCCAATACCCTACGCAATTCGCCTCAGCTACGCCAAGTGACGGCGTCACCGGCTTTGTGCGGTCGGGCGTTGTGGCTGATTGAGCTGATGAATAATCTGACCATATATTGTCGGGGTTGCGGCCTTTTACGCGATAATAATAGGTGGTATTATCAGTCAGGCCGGTATCTGTCGCGGTCGTAACCGCCTGGTTATTGACTATTGTTACCGGCGCGGAGAAAGCCGAGGTCGTGTCGCGCTCCAACGTATATGCCGTGGCATCGCCTGACCAGTCGATCACGATCTTGCCTAATTCCGAATTAAGAGGCTGGTCGCTTTGCGCAGCGCATAACACAATGGTTGGAGCGGAAGACAAAGTATACCACGTTACAGTACTGCTATACCCTGATTCATTGTGCCACGCGCCATAAGTTTCGCCATTATTATCTCTCGCGTAAATCCTGTAAGAATACGGCGTATTAGGGCTTAAACCCGTGTCCTGGTATGTTGTGCCGGTAACCCAGCCGGAATCAGTAGCGCCTGAATTGCCGGTTGTCTCATCTATATATATACGCACATCACCGGCTGACCAGGTTTCCGCTGAGCCTGAGGCATTATCCGATGGAACCGATACATTAAGGGTTATGGATGTGGATGTCCTTGCGTTCAAAGCCGGGTTGGAAGGTGTGCTCGGTGCCGCGGCATCTGTCCAGAAATTTACCACATATGACCATCCTGAAAAATTCGTAGCATTGTCGTAATCAGCTATATAGATCCTGTTCTTGCCGAGCAAATTCTGCCACGTGCCTGACCAGCTTGTATCAGCGCCTGACGCTCCATCCCACGCCGTACACGGGGCCGTCACGGAATTATATGTGCCTGTATTATTGTTTCCGTCAATATCCCAGACCGTGTAATTGAGCCCGCTTCCACCTGTATCCTGGGAAGTCCCGGCTACGGTAATAACACCTGTTTTGGAATAATATGTCGCGCCGTTTGTATGCGAAGTGAACGTAACTGTCGGAATAACAGGATCCAGTTTATAAGGGCCATTCCATGTGCTTGTCCTTCCTGCCCCATCCTGGACCCACAGATAAAGCGTATGGTCCCCGTTGGAAGGGATGGTTATGGTAGCGCCATTGGATGTGGCGGTACCGTTCGCGGCGTCGGAATTATCCCAGCGGTATTTAAAGCTCGCTACCGCGCTGGTGGCGTCGGAACATGACAATGTGATAGTTATATTAGAGGTACGCCATGTGGAAGACGAATTATCAGCCGAGCATACAGGATTTACAGTGTCAAGTTTATAGGTGCCGTTCCATGTGTTTGTCCTCCCTGAATTATCCTGCGCCCATAAATAAAGAGTATGCGTCCCTTCTGAAGGGATAGATAATGTAGCGCCGCTTGAAGTAGTGGTACCGTTAGCGGCGTCGGAATTATCCCAGCGGTATTTAAAACTTGCTATCCCGCTTATCGCGTCGGAACATGACAGGGTAATAGTAATATTAGAGGTACGCCAGCTTGAGGAGGAATTATCGGCTGAGCATGCCGGGTTTGTTTTATCTATCTTGACCTGAAGGGTATCGCTTCCATCTCTCGCGTTGCCGGCGCTGTCTATCGCGTAACCAACCCATGTTTCAGTGCCTTCCGACGAATCAGTCCATGTGTCATTTGAAGAACCCGCGTTATACGAGCCTCCTGAAGTCTTATGCTTTTCAACGGCAATACCTGAAAGAGCGTCCGAAGAATTGATATACAACCCCACATCTGTCGTGTACCAGCCGTTACTGCCTAATGTGCCGGAAGAGACCACAGGCGCGGCAATTGTAGGAGCGACCGTATCTATTTGTATCTGGTGACTGGCTATAGGCGAGATATTGCCTGCCGCGTCAACACTGCACGCGTAGAATTTATGCGCGCCGTCAGGGATGTCTGTATAGGCGCTGGAAGTGCCGGTTGTGTATTTACCCAGCATAAAATCATCTATATAAAATTCTCCTGTAATGCCTGTGCCGCTTCCGCCGTCATGCCATATTATAGAGTTTACTGTATGCGCGCCGGAACCGGCGTAAGAATCCATCTGGGAATCCAGATTAATAGCTATCGAATGCCAGGCATTATCAACAGCCATCCAGCCGTCAGGATGCCATGTAGCGATTTTCGCATAAGTTGATGGGCTCTCTGTCTGTGTCATTGTAATGGAACGCCAGCTATGCTCGCTCAAATGAATCAGCATGTTTGCCTTGACAGTGTTGGCTATTTTGTAAGCCATGATCGCGTAAGGATAGGTATTACTGTCAAAGCTCGCGGCCTGGTTTGGTTCGGCGTTCGCGCCGCTCTCAAAATTCTGGCCCCACGATGACGGACAATATAAACTATAGGTTCCTGAATAAGCTGTATTAGTGCTCCTTGACGGATCAACGCCGTTCCTCGAAGCCCATTCATCATTCGCCCATTCAAAATCATCAACATCAAAATATATGTCTGTCCCGTAATAATATCCATTAGCGCCGCTTACAGCGCTCCATGTAAATGTCGGGTCATTATTATTGGTCCAGGTCCCGATGCCGTCGTCAGGCGCGGGTGAGGCAGGCAAAGCTGTGTCTATGGCAGCATCGCCCCTATCTTGCCACCCTGAGGCGGAACTTTCATCATCTACCACATACATATATGAATTGCAGGCGCCCGGGTTCCATCCTGCCTTAAAGATTACCACCCAATTTACAGTAAGTTCATTCGCGCCGTTATTTGTCACAGTAACACGTTCCACGTCTAGCCCTGCCTTTGAGTTCGAAAGCATGGCCGCGGTCCCCGGCGCATAACCTGTGCCCCAGTCACTGCCAGCATCATTGCATAAATATACAAGGTTACTATTAAGATTATAGTAGCCATAGAAGCAATTCGAGCCGTCTATGCCTGTATTTATGAGCAGGTGAACATACTGGATATCATTATAGCCGTCGGCGTCGGTGTATTTCGTGGTAAACGTGTATGCCTGGCTCGTGCCGAAAGAACCGCTCGAAGGCGTTACGGAATCGCAGGCAGGTATATCATTCATCACAAGGCCGCTTGTTGTTGACCAATTCGATGTAGTCGGTGATGAATTATACGCCCTGACCCTGTATGTATAGGTCCCAGGCAGATTAGCTGTCGCGTCATCATATAACGCCACATCCTGGCCGACATTCGCCACAAAATTATACCCCTGGCCATTATAGTCTTTTTCTACGCGGAAACCTGTTTCTGTGTTGCCTGAATTATCCGTCCATGTTACCCTTGCCGTATTGGGCCCTATCTTGGAAACTGACGCTCCTGTAGGATCAGCGGGAACTATGTCAAACAAGTCGCCTATCTCTGCCCAGCCTGAGTTACGCGACTCGCTGAAAGAAGAAAAATAACGGTTAGGGTCATTGTTCTGTATATCGCCGTAATTATTTTTTGCCCTCCATACAAACACGAATTGCTTGTAATCGCTTACAGGGTATTCTGTGACAGAACAGCTGCCTGGCAACATTGTCACATATGTGTCTCCGTATCCGCCGGCAAGAGTAAACGCTGAATCATCATACCACTGGAAATATCCCCTTTCATCGCCCGAACTTGTGCCGTTATCAATGTAATTCATGAGGATAAGCGCGCGTGATATGCTCGTTATATCATGGCTGTATATTTCATAGGTAGCTTGTATGCTGTCCGAGTCATTGGCTACAAGCGTGGATTTATTCATGGTAAGAGATTTGAACCACGGGTCAAACCTTACAATTATATAATCAGGCGAAGGCGAGGCGTAATTATTTACATTGTCCTTTGCTCTGAACTGGATTGTTATTTCGCCTTTATGTTCCGGCAGGCGGCCGTTCGTGGCGCTAAAATCCCCCGACCAGTCGGCAGGCGAAGTATCTCCCAAACTCTGCCAGCCTGAATCATAGCCTGTCGCTGTTACTCTGTATTGTATAGCACTGCCGTCCGTGGGTAAACCGCTCTGGGTATCTGAAGCTGTCCCGCTTATTGTCAGACCATCCATCGTGTAATTAGTCGAACCTTCGGTATGGGAAGTAATGTCCATCCCGGGAACGGTCCTGTCCCCGATTATTTCGGAGATAGTCGATGAATTGGAGTAGTTACCCGAGGCGTCGTAACTACGTATATAATATTGGACAGTCTGGTTGTCATAGACCCCTGTATCTGCATAAGTCTGGGCTGTTGATAAATTCCCTGAATTAGTGGTGCCGTTCCCTGAAGCCGCCATGACTACGCAATAACTTTCCCAGTCGCCTGAACCGACAACGATATTCACTGTTTGGTTGTCGCCTGAACCAGCGCCCTGGTCTATCCAGGTCACATCGGTATCTGTGAGGGTCGGGGCCGAAGGCGGGCACCTGTCCCCTATTGACTCACTTATAGTGGAAGAGTCCGCGTAGTTGCCTGAAGCGTCATAACTGCGGAGCTTATAAGACACTGTCTGGCTCGAAGATATCCCCGCATCATCATAATTCTGGGCGCTGGATAAGTTGCCTGAAGTGTTGGTGCCTGCCCCTGAGACAGCTATTACATTGCAGTAGCTTTCCCAGTCGCCTGAAGCTACCGCGATCCTGACTGTCTGGCTATTACAGCTATTGGCTCCTCCGTCTATCCAGGACACATCAGTATCCGTCAGGGTGGGGGCAGTAGGAGCGGAGCGGTCAACAGTGCCTGATGTCGCTTCTTTATAACCGGACGCGGTAACACTATCCCCGTTAAAGGCGTAAATTCTATAAGTATAAGCTGTTTCGTCAGGAATGCCTGATTCGGTATATGAAGCGACAGAGCCGCTGTACTTAACGCTGGCATAATTGTCTGAGCTCGACCTTACCTGGTAAGAAGACGCGCACGCGCCTGACCATGAAACATCAACATGACAGGTGCCGCTATTTACGCCATCACCCGCTACAGTGGCTGTGGCAGTACCAGGGATACTGGCGGAAGTATATCTGCTCGCGGTCGGAGAGTTGTCGGAATAAACCGAACCTGAATAATAGTTGCGGGCTCTTGTGCGGAATGTATGCTGTGTATTGCAGCTAAGGCCTGTTACAGTCTTTGTACCCCATACCGCAGGTGTCTGGAACACTTCGGTGGCGCCAAGCGTGCCGTTTGCCTGGACATATTGGGAAGTTGTAACGCAATATATGGAGTGCTCTGTCACCGCGTTTTCAGACGCGTGTTTATTCACGGTCACGTTCAACGCCGTGGTTGAACCGGTATTCGCCACTGTAGGCGCCAGAGGCGTGTAAGGCTTTATGTAATAGTATGAGCCATAGTTGTCCCCGTAGTACCCTGCTTTATCATAATGCCTGACACATTGGTAAAGCCGCGACGCGCCATCAAGCGTTTCAGACCAGGTTGAGAACGTATGGAGATTCGCGGGAGGCGTAGCTGTATCTGTATCGTTTGTTATGAGACGCCAGGTACCGTCGGTCCCGGCTTTATCAAGGCGGTGATAAAATTGCGTGTAATCAGGGAATGATTCCGTTATAGAATTGTAATCTATATATATCGAAGCGGTGCCGGCCGTAATGCCTCCTGCCGCGGCGTAACCGTCCCCTGATGTATGGCTTGAACCGTTCTGGAGATGCGCGGCTGCAACTACCGGGTTTGTGCCGTCCACATATATATCGCTATACGCGGACCAGCCGCTCCATATCTGGACAGTATTCCTGGCCCTTACCCTAACCCGCCATCTGCCTTCAGGCAAGGCACTTGCGCTTAGCTGGACGTATGTATTTGCCCCTGTCGAAGTGGCTGATATAAGCTCGGTTTCCGTATCGGCATTGGTGATTTTATATTGATATTCAACTATTCCTGTGGAAGAACTTGGCGCTGTCCAGTAAATATAAGGATCCCTGTCCGCCTGCCACGTTGAAGCGTTTATTGTTGAGCCGTCGTAAGCAGTCTTAAATAATATCCCTGTAGGCGGATTTTCGCTTATCACCCTGTATATTTGATAAGTATTTGTATTAGCGGTAAGGTTTACGTTATCTCTGGTTATACAGGTAGCCCCTCCTGTCTGGCTATTAGAGCTGTTTACCGTGTAATCCCTTGTATAATCGGTCTCGTTCGTTGCCCCCTGGCCTAATATATCAGGGAATGTCACATATTGTATGCCTGAGCCGCTGCCGTCACTGGCGCCCGTTACCGTCATTGTTAAAATCTGGTTGGTGGTCATGGCGTTGCTATAGTAAATATTGGAGCCCGCTATATAAATATAAGCGCTTGTCGCGCTGGCTGACAAGGTACCCGGGGTAGGCGCAGCATCGTCTATCCTTATTGTATAGTGGGCTGGTGCGCCCCATAGCCCAGCGCCGTTTTTGGCGCGAATATGGAAATACCATATCCCGTTCGCGTAATCTACGTAATCTGTCTTGGAAGTAGCTGCCCCCTCCAAAACAGTGTCGGGTATTGTACCTGAGGCCTGGTCCAGCACATAACTATAACCGACTATGCCGGAAGCAGAGGAAGAACCATATGTCCAGGAAAAGTCCGGGTCATCGCTCACATACCATGTGCCCTGGCTTGGATGCGTGGAAGAAGACACTGTAGGCGCCACAGGAGCTATATCGAATTTTATCTCTAATGAATCCTCGCCAATGCGGTAATTTCCCTGGCTATCCTCGGCATAACCATACCATGTCTTTATGCCTACTATATTATCAGTCCACGTGTCGCTAGATGACCCCGCGTTATAGCCAAGGCTGTCCTGCTGGTGTTTTTCCAGGGTTATGCCCGAATGGGCATCCGAAGAATTTATATAAAGCCCTACTGCTGACGTGTACCATCCATTGTCGCCCGTGGTGCCGGATGAAACTGCAGGAGCTGCCAGGGTAGGCTTTGTACGGTCAAGCGTGGTATTGGAATGCCAGCCCCAGTAAGAATAGTCACCCGCGGCATTGACAGCCTTTACATGGACAGTATAAAAAGCCGGGCCTGCCAAGTTATCGATATTTATAGAATACCCGGTACCTGTACCGCTTGTAAAAGGTTCGCCGAACGACGAAGTTGATACATTTGACCATGAACCGGTTGGCCCTCCTGTCTGTATTTCCACAACAAAACCAGTCTCATCAGTAGAAGCGTCTGTCCAATAGAATATTATACGGCCCAACCCTGAATTGAGCGGCTTATCAGATTGCACAATGGCAGTAACGCCCGTGGGAGTAGCGGGTATAGCGAAAGCACCGCGGCCAAAACAGAGAGCCGCTGTTATCGATAGTGCCGCAAAAAAGATTGTCTTTCGCGCATATCTACTCACTTAAACCACCCTCGATCCAAGGTTGAACCTTGATTTTTTTACTGCGTCATCTGCCTGCGCAATAATAATGCCCTGCTGTTATCAGGATCTATAACCAGCGCCTTTTCCAGCGCGGCCATGCCCTGCTCCATCTTATTAAGCTTAAAACGCGCCGAAGCGAGATTGATCAGGTATTCCGCGCTCGCGGGTTCCGCTTCGACTGCTTTTTGAAAAAACCCTTCGGCGCTCTCTATATTTCCCATAACAACATTGATATTCCCAAGATTATTGTACGCTCCGGCATGTAACGGGTTTTTCTCTACCGCCGCGAAAAAACATTCCGTAGCTTTTTTGAAATCTTCCTTCTTGGCATATAATACCCCTAAATTAAAAAAGTAATCCGCGTCTTTCTCTTCGCCGGCAGATTCCATATTTTCGATCTTATTATCGATTCGGCTTATGTCTTTTGAAAAGAAATCCTGGCCACGGACTTTTTGTATTTCCATATACGGCTTAACTGTAAAATAGATGACTATTAGCGCGGCTATCATTATTGCTGCGTTCAAAACCGGACGCCGGCGGTTGATAGCTGATGGTTGATAGCTGATGGCTTCACTTTTTCCAGCAGTTAGCATTCCCGTCATCATCCAGAAAAACATCCCCGTAGATGTATATCTCAAATCCACTCCTACTATATTATTCAATAAAACCACTATAAATGCCGCGAACAGGCCTGCGCGCATATTCTGTCCAACCTCCGAGGTTGCCCAAAGGGGCAGCCTCGGAGGTTGGACAGGTCTCCTTGCAATGACAGTGCCAATCACCACTAAAAACGCGGCCAGACCCAGGATCCCCATCTCGCTAAATATCTCAAGATATTCCGAATGCGCGTGGTTCACAAATTCCACCCCGACAAAATGCGCCTTCAGGATATCTTCCGTTACAAAGTTCGGGAAATACAATGAAAATGTCCCTATGCCAGTGCCCATCAAAGGATCCGCGCGTATAAGTTGAAAAGTATTACTCCATATGTCAAATCTCAGAGTTTTACGCGTTATAGTATCGAAAATAACATCTTTCGTCAAAGGCAGGAGCGTCAATATAAACACAACCCCCAGGATACCCGCCACGATCAACATCGCGCTCCTGAATTTTATTTTCCCGGTACCTATGAATAGGATAAATATGCCCGCCAGCGCAACAGCTATCCCCGCCCTGCTTCTTGTCAGAACCAGACATGTAAGTAATAGAATAACTATACAAACCCCAAACCCGCATTGGGGAAGGTTAACCCCAATGCGGGTTTGGGGTTTGTATATTCTCGCAACGGCCACTGGAAGCGTCATCGCGAGGAATCCTGCCAGTAACGTCGGGTTCCCGAAATTCGCCACTATCCTGTGATGCTGTAGTCTAAATTGCATAAAATCTATGCCAAAATACTGCAATATTCCGTATATAGCTATAATTCCCGCACAGGTTAACCATACATTAACAACATCATTGATTTTGACTTCCCTGCCCACGCAATACCCTGCTATCATCCCGAATATTATCCATGACGCGATTTTGTATAATTCATAGCCGCTTACCAATTTATGCGGAGATAAAATAAACGATAAAACGCAGACAGCAAGAAACCAAATAGCAGGATTTTTTAATATTGTTCGAGCGAGCGACCGAAGGGAGTACTGAGCGAAGCGAATGTACGAAGCGAGTCGAGAACTTCTCGACTCGGCTCTTCGAGCCTCACTCGAAGAATATTGTATTAATAGCATGCTTATAAGCACTATCGTCCCTACTTGCGCGGCCAATAGCTTATAATCCGCGTGATACATATTGAACGCTAATATCACGCCCGCTATCGTCCCCAGGATTGTCCACTTGATCAGTTTATCCATAATAAATCCTCTACTATGGGAGTCCGACTCCCATAGTGTCCTCAAGCTTTTCTTTTATCTCTTTAACCCCATATAAAAGTTTCCCGCTCGTAAACACTGCCGGGGGTTTGGGATTAAAGAACCCGGATTTAGACCTTTCATCATATTTATTCTGCAAATCCAGTAAGAACGCGAACGATTCCGGATTTTCGATATTGTAATCTACTATCAATATCTTCTCTCTATATTTTTCTTTCAAGCCGGGTAAAAATTTATCCATGATCTCTTTACAATCTTTACAGCCCGGCGCATAAAAAACCATGATCACCTTCAAATCTTCTCGACTCAGCGTCTGCGGCGCTTCGCTCGAAGAATATTGCGCGCTAACAATATTGTTCGAGCGAACATCCTGTCCCGCCATGTTAGCGGAGTCGAGAACCCTGCCCTTTATCTTCCATACCACATCCTTATTATCCGGATCATTAGAGATCACATGTATCATCCTTTCGAATGCACCCGAGACCTTATTCGTATCCATTGCCACGGCTACCGAGATACCCTGCCCGGGTTTTACTGTGACCTGTTTCGGCTTTATAGCATCTATGCTGTTTGCCGGCCATCTTTTATCCTTAACCTCCAAGCATCCGCAGGTGGAATATACGTTTTCTATAACCAAATTTCCTGTGCCGGTATTTTTTATATCTATTCTATAATCGAATATCTTGCCCTTTTCCAACTCGCCCATATCCACATCTGGCGTAGCTATCTCTATATCAGGCGCCTTGTCCTGGGCGGCATATGCCAAGCTTGAGGCAAATACCACAAATAACATTACTATGAGAGTGCGACTCTGATAGTTTGTCATTTAATCTCCAAGTTTCAC
>JBAZEP010000030.1:0-20121 GCA_041653835.1 Candidatus Omnitrophota bacterium | reverse complement strand
TCAAGTTATTTAATATGCGCGGCAGGGCAAAGATCAAACAGGATTCAGCTACCTATACTTTCAGTCATAAGTTCTAATATGTTCATCTTTCCTGGATGGACATACTGTTCCAGCTATAATCCTATCTCTGGTTTTCCGATTTTCTTACGCCGCAAAAGTCTTTGCGGCATAGCCGGCATTTTTTGTTTGATATTCGGCGTTATGCTCTATATAATAGGCTTGTTGGCAGTAAGAATAGAGTTATAGCTTAATACAATTTAGCACAGCCACATATTACGAAAGGCGGGATATGGTAAATATATTTTCTGCAGTACGGAAAATTGCCATTCTTGCCGCTAAGATTGTCCTCGGGATTTTCCTTTTCTATTTATTCCTCGCTTACGTTGTCATTCCTGTTGGAGCGCCTTGGGCGGTTAGAAGCCAGGGAACTAAATTACTTAAACATACTGTGCAGGTACGCTCGATATTCTTCAATCCGTTCCTGCTGCGCCTGAACGTCAAGGGATTCGCCATTATGGATAGCGATAAACAAGTAATGGCCGGGTTTGACAAGTTTTGGGCTGATATAAGTTTTATCAGTTTGCTCAGGAAAGAAATTCAAGTTGAATCGTTTGGCCTGGATGGCTTGCAGATCAATGCCGCGCTTTTGGCAGACGGGAATATAAATCTGCTGGAGCTCGCGGCGTCCTTGCAATCTGACACGGAGAAAAAATCCCAGGCTGAAAAACCAGCCGCGGCTCAACTGCCCTCGGCGGATTCTCTTCCTCCTGTAACCGTGGATTCACTGGCTTTAAAGCTTGGCAGTATCAGTTTTGTTGATAAGAGCGTAGAGCCTAATTTCAAGACAGTATTGAGCAATATAGAAATACGCGTCAGCGGGATCTCCACCAGACCTGACGCTCAGATAAAAGTCTTTTTTAACTGCGCCCTCGATGAAAAAGGCAGCATCGCTGCGGAAGCATTGCTGATGCCTTTTGTCAATCCACTTAAGCTCGACGCTGTATTTTCCCTGAATAATTACGCTTTGCAGGTCCTGACCCCTTATGTGGGCAAATATACGGGCCGCGCGGTAAAAGACGGAAAATTAGACATGAAGATGAGCTACACTATCGCGGATAATCAGTTCAAAGCCAGCCATAAGATCTTGGTGCAGCAATTTGATTTCGGAGATAAAGTTGTCAGTAAGGACGCGCTGAATATGCCTTTTGGCCTGGCAGTAGGGCTTCTGGAAGATCCGCAAGGCCGCATAAATATTTCTTTGCCTGTGACAGGAGACATGAGCGATCCAAAATTTGAGTATTTCCATCTTATAGGACAGGTAGCAAGGAACTTCTTCATGAAAATTGTCACTAAGCCATTGATGTTTCTGCTCTCGCTTGCAGGTTCGGAATCCGGGACCGAAGAAATGGGTTATGTGCGTTTTGCGCCCGGCAAAGCAGATCTGTCAGATGACAACAAAGAACGATTGCGGATATTGCTTAAAGGCTTAAAGGAACGGCCCAGGCTGCTTTTGGAAATTAATGGCAGCTATGATATTAAGGCGGACTGGCAGGCTATGCGCAAAGAAACGTTTGAGACCAGATATCAGGCTATGCGCAAGGAATCCACCAGACCAGACAGCGCTTTATACAGCCAGCTATATATAGAGTTTTTTGGACTCCGTTCCTACGGGGATTTGACGAGAGATCTTAAATCTTCAAGCGGCAAGCTCGATCAGGAAAAAATAGACGCTGAAATAAAGCGCCGGTTGATAGAAGACGCGCCCGTGGATAAGGGAGCCTTGGATATCCTGGCTGAGGCTCGCGGCCGGGTAGTTTATGATTTTTTCATTACCGAAGGATTTGATAAGGCGCGGGTAAGCATCGGAACTAATCGCGAGGCGCAAAGCAGTATGGGATACGTGCCCATGGAGTTCACTCTTACGGTTTTCGAAACCCAATAGCGAAGAGCGAGAAGGAGTACCTCATGTCAATAGTGAAAGAATTCAAGGAATTTGCTGTTAAAGGCGACGCAGTAGATATGGCGGTGGGCATTGTAATAGGAGCTTCGTTTGGTAAAATAGTCACTTCTCTGGTAGGAGATGTGATGATGCCGCCTCTGGGTATATTGTTAGGCGGAGTTGATTTCAAAAGCCTGAAAATAGTTCTTAAAGAAGGAGTTATCAATACGCCGCCTACCCCGTCGATTCCCGCGGTTACCCTTAATTACGGGTTATTTATAAATACAGTAATTGATTTCTTGATAGTGGCGTTTTGTATCTTTCTGGTAGTCAGGGGGATTAATCATCTGAAAAAAGCGCGGCCGTTAAGCAAACAGTAAAACATATTAAAAAGGAGAGAGATGAAGAAAAAATTTAGACGTAAAAGCCCTGCGATTCCGCAGGATAGCGGAGATGGGCAGGACATAGCGTTCCTGATCAATAAAATGCAGGGGCAGTTAACATCCCTGGAAAGAAAAATAGACATGCTTATCGCGCAGCCTTCGGCAAAACCTTTTCAGCGCTTTGACCGCCCCCGCCATGATAACAGGGAAAACAGGGACCATAATTTCAGGGACAGGAATTTTACCAAAGTAATATGTTGTGATTGCGGCAAGGAATGCGAAGTCCCCTTTAAACCGAGCGGGGATCGTCCTGTATATTGCAAAGAATGTTTTTCGAAACGCAAAAACAGGGATTCATTCAAAGGGAACCAGGATAACACGCCAAGAAAAGAAGGCTTTTTCCGGGAACAGCATTTCGATAAACAGAGGAATCCGGAAAGCAGGAAACCAGGCAGGAAAAAACGAGTTGGTTTCAGGAAGAGAAAATCTTAATATCTCATGAATATAGGTTTACTGCTTATACTTTCTTTGCCGGTCTATTTCCTGGCGTATAAGTTTTACGGAAGATATATCGCCCGGATATTCGAGGCAAACGATAAAACCCCTACGCCCGCCATTGCCATGGAAGACGGCGTGGATTATGTCCCCACCAAATTAGGGATTGTTTTTTCCCATCATTTCGCGTCGATCGCCGGCGCGGGGCCGATTATCGGGCCTACGGTTGCCCTGGCGTTTGGTTACGCGCCTATATGGTTATGGGTTGTCCTGGGTACGGTATTTATAGGCGCTGTCCAGGATTATACCGCCCTGTTTGTAAGTATCCGGGAAAAAGGCCATTCTATCGCGGAGGTAACTGACCGCACATTGGGCAGATTTGGTTTTTTCCTGCTGATATCATTTACCATTATAATGCTTCTTTTTGTTACATCCGCCTTTTTGCATCTTACCGCCATATCCCTGACATCACTGGTACCTCTGGAAACAATGAGGATTGCGCCCGGGGAAACCATATTAAAAACACTGACAGGTCCAGACGGCGTAATCAAAGTCCGCATCGGGGGCATAGCGTCCACTTCGGTAATCATCATGACTTTATGCGCTCCGCTGATAGGATTTTTACTCTATAAAAGGCGGCGCAATGTCGCGTTGACCGGGGCCTTTGCTTTGATAATAGGCATATTCTCAATAATGATAGGCATAGTTTTCCCGGTTGCCCTTAACCCGCAGGTATGGATGATAGTCCTTACTCTTTACGTGGTAGTAGCGGCAGGCATTCCGGTATGGGTGCTTTTACAACCCAGGGATTTTACCAATTGTTTCCTGCTTTATATTGGGATTTGTTTCCTGTTCGCCGGGGTAATCGGAGGCGGCTTAGCAGGGATAAAACTACAGGCGCCGGCCTTCAATATCGCCAACGGCACTGATATGTTAGGGCCTATATGGCCGTTCCTTTTTATTACCGTGGCATGCGGGGCGATATCCGGGTTTCACACGCTTGTCGCAGGCGGCACTGTTTCCAAGCAAATATCCAGGGAATCGGACGCCAAAAGGGTTGGTTATGGCGGGATGATATTAGAATCCCTCCTGGCTGTATTGGTGGTATTGACTGTAGCAGGCGGGTTGGATTTTTCCGTTTATAGCGATATTGTCAACCCGTCGGCAAAAGGCGCTTCAGGTAACCCTGTCCTGGCATTTTCATTGGCTATGGGGACACTACTGAACAAATCATTAGGTCTTTCCGTAGCGAGCGGGACGGTTTTGGGGATTTTAATGATAGAGGGATTCGTGATCACCACATTGGATACGGCGGTAAGGCTTAATCGTTATTTATTCGAAGAATTATGGGCGATAATAATGAAAAAACCGCCGCGGCTCTTCAAATCATATATGTTCAACGCTTCTCTTGCCGCCGGGCTTATGCTGATCTTGTGTTATACCGGAAGCTTTAAGCAGATATGGCCGGTTTTCGGTTCCGCGAACCAGCTTCTTGCCGCGTTGAGCCTGATATTGGTATCTGTGTGGCTTGCCAAACGTAAAAAATCCAGCTATTTTACCATCCTTCCGGCCATATTCATGATGGCAACCACGCTTTATTCGCTTTGGAATCTCCTGACCAGACATTATATCCCCGAAAGTAATTACGCGCTTGGTATCGCCGCTGTCCTGCTTCTTTTGTTATCATTAGGCGTGATTTTCCTGGCGGTAAATAAATTGAGCGGGCATATCTTACCGGCGCACAAAAGATTACCTTCGCATAAATTATAACGGCACATTTATGACAGTGTCGCAAATGTGCCGTTAGGGTTTTACTTGATATTTGATATGGGGTTTTATATAATGGTTTTGCCCGCGCGGGTGGTGGAATTGGCAGACACGTACGTTTGAGGGGCGTATGCTTTCGGGCATGTGGGTTCAAGTCCCACCCCGCGCACCAATCATGCAAAAAAATCAAAAGAATCAGCCCGTAGTAAAAATAATTCCGCATTATTTAATCCTGATATTCATATCGGTCATAGGGATGGCAGCGTATTACCGCTCCCTGCTCAAAGGCATCTTTCTTTTCGACGATAATGCCCTTATCGCGGACAATCCCCTCATAAAGAATTTTTCATATCTAAAAGACATATTTGTTACGCATTTATTCCAGGGCAGCGGTACGCATAGTAATTTTTACAGGCCTGTCCAGTCTTTGTCATTCATGCTTGACTACCATTTCTGGCAGTTGAATCCATTCGGGTATCATTTTATGAATATCCTTATACATATTTTAACCGCGATGGCGGTTTATTTTATTTTCTATGTCCTTTCCAGGAAACAGGATATAGCGGTAATAACAAGTTCATTATTTTGCGTTCATACTGTATTATCCTGGCCTGTGAATTATATCGCGTCAAGGGCGGATCTGCTTTCCGCGTTTTTTATGTTATCGGCCGTTCTTTCGTATGTCTTATATAAAAAGACACAGCCTGCCCGGTATAATTCCCTGTTGTTTTTATCCTCCCTGATTTTTTTTATAATGGCGCTTTTAAGCAAAGAAATTTCCATTATATTGCCTTTCGTCCTTATTTTGTATCTGAGCTGTTTTCCTGAACAAAACAAAAAGCTTAAAGAAAGGCATCCAAATTTAATATGGGTTTTTATCTTTGTAACGACGCTCTACGCGTTGCTGAGGGTCACGGTGCTGGATTTCTCAAAAGAGAAACTTTTGGAAACTACAACCGGTATGATCCCCATGCATATAAGGCTTCTTACCGCTGCCAAGGCGCTGATGATTTATTTAAAATTACTGGTAATGCCCACCGGGCTTCATATGGAATGGAATATCGAACCCGCTGTTTCGTTTGTTGAAAGCGAGGTCTTCCTGTCGGTCATTGGGCTGGCTGTGATAGCCGGTTTCGTCTATTTTCTTTTTCGTACATCAAAATTAAAATTCTTCGCCATAGGCTGGTTTTTCATAACCCTGATGCCCTATTCCAATATATATCCCCTGCCTTATTTTATGGGAGAAGGATGGCTTTATATCCCATCGATAGGATTTTTCGCGTTAGCCGCTATTTATCTTTCGGAATTAAGGAGGAGATCAAAGGCATGGTTTTGGACGGTAAACCTTTTGTTGGTATTTTTATTGATATTTTACGGCATATTGACCGCTAAGCGGGCAGATGTATGGGCGGATCCGGTTAAGCTCTACACCGAGATTTTAAAATATTCACCGAACAATACCAAAGCCAGGATTAACCTCGGGGTATTGCTGGCTAAATCCGGAAATGATCCGGCATTGGAAGAGTTCAGAAAAACCGTTAAGCTTGACCCGAACGATTATGTGGCGCATAATAATATGGGGATAATCTATAAAAAGAAAGGCGATATTGCAAAAGCGATGGAAGAATATAGAAAAGCGTTAGAGTTGAATCCACGTTATCCATTGGCATATAATAACATAGGGAATATACATTTGGAATCTGGTCAGTACGGCCTCGCTATAGATTTTTATAAAAAGGCGATAGATATCGATCCTTATAACGCCAATTTCTACAATAATCTTGGCAAGGCGTACAGAGAAAAGAAGATGCTTAAAGAAGCCAGGGAGGCTTTCGAAAAGGCCTTGAAATTAGACCCAAATAACAAAGAGACAATAGCTGGGTTGGATACGCTTAAGTAGTTTCTCTTCTCTCTTTTACGTAGTTGCTTCCAGGAAGGCTTTTGGCGTATTCTTTCAGTTCCGCTCCTAACTCCCCTACTTCTCCTACATGCTTGATCTCTATTTTTTCATTTGTCACAACGCCTATCGATATTGAGAGAAGCGGTATTTTTTTTACCTTTTTCTGCCTATCCTGCCCCATTATATAGCCTTTTTCCAGGTCATCTTTGTTGTATAACCCCGGCACCATCGAAGTGAAATCCGCTATTATTTTTTTACACAGGCCGTCAACCTTCTCCGGAGAAGTTATTACCACAAAGTCGTCCCCTCCTATGTGGCCTATGAAATCCTGCGGGGTGCCTTTTTCCTGCACGGAGTTTATCAATATCCTGGCGGTATTTTTTATTACCTCATCGCCTTTCTCGAAACCGTATTTATCGTTGAATGCCTTGAATTTATCCAGGTCCGCGTAACACACGGCGAAAAGTTCTTTTTTATCTATGCGTTTACCGATCTCGTTTATTATAGAAACATTGCCCGGAAGCCTTGTAAGAGGGTTCGCGTCCAGGTCCCTCGCTGTCCTGCGGAGCACCATATTTACTCTGGCGACCAATTCCTGCGGTTCAAATGGCTTGACTATATAATCGTCCGCGCCCGCGTTGATGCCGTGTATCTTGTCAGATACCTCGCCTTTGCCCGTAAGCATTATAATAGGCATATGCTGTATCAGTATGTCCTCTTTCAGCACCCTGCATACCTCGTCCCCGCACATGCGGGGCATTTTAAAATCCGTTATAAGAAGGTCAGGGGATGATTTCTTTACCATTTCCACCGCTTCCTTGCCGTCATGCGCTTCGATGACCTCGTAGCCCTCTGTCTCAAGGGTTATCTTGATGACATCCAGTATGTCAGGGTCATCGTCCGCTATCAGTATTTTTTCTTTTAACATGCGTTTCTCCCGTCCGGGTTAAAATTTTGGTATAGTAAAAGTGAACCTCGTGCCTTTGCCCAATTCGCTGTCAAACCATATCCTGCCTTTATGGGCCTCTACTATTTTTTTTACCAGCGATAGCCCTAATCCGGAGCCTTTTATTTTTTGGTCCAGCGCGTTGTCCGCCCTGAAGAACTCCTGGAAGACTTTTTGTATATCCTGAGGAGGAATACCTATGCCGGTATCTTCTATGCTGAATTGGATAGCATCATTTTTTTCTTCCACATCAACGGTTATCCTGCCGTTTTCCGGAGTGAATTTATAAGCGTTGCTCAGAAGATTCAAAAACACCCTTTCCATCTGGCCCTGGTCGGCCTTTATCCTGTCGAATTTTATTTTTAAATTTACTTTCAAAGAGATATTTTTTTCCCTGACCTGGGGGGTTATTATATCTATGACCGAATCGAGCATTTCTTTTATGGAGACATCCTTCATATCCATCTGGACCTTGCCGGATTCTATTCTGGCTATATCCAGGAGGTTATTTATCAAATGGACCAGGCTGTTCGAATGCTTGTCTATTTTTTCAAGCCGCTCCTTTTGCGCCGGCAGGACATCCCCGAGCTTACCGGCCATCAATATGGACGCGTAACCTTTTATGGATGTAAGCGGCGTCCGCAATTCATGGGATACGGCGGAGATGAAATCTGATTTCATCTGATTCAGCCTTTTCAACTCCTCGTTTAATTTCTCGAGGTCATTGGTACGTTCCGCGACCCTCCTTTCCAGCTCTTTATGCGAGTTGAAAAGCTCCGTATATAGTTTTGTGTTTTCGATGGCTGTCCCTATCTGGCTGGCGAGGATGGATAACAGCTCTGTGTCGCCCTCGGTAACCTTCGCGTATAAAGAAGTATTTCCTATGAGTATAAAACCCACAGGTTCATCCCTCGCCACTATCGGAGCGGTTATAAAAGATTCCGTGCCGAATATATCCAGGAGCCCGTATTCCAGCTCCATATTCTCGGTGTC
Source organism: Candidatus Omnitrophota bacterium (assembly GCA_041653835.1). Lineage (GTDB taxonomy): Bacteria > Omnitrophota > Gorgyraeia > Gorgyraeales > Gorgyraeaceae > UBA10183. The sequence goes on along the minus strand of JBAZEP010000030.1, from coordinate 11,698 downwards.
CCTTTTGACGAGTATCGGCTTATTTTTTTTAAAGAAAGAACTTAAAAAATTTCTTTTATTCAACTCCATTTCTATTGTTTTTATTTCCGCGTCCGAATAGCCTATGGAGCTTTTCGCAGTTACCAATCCCGATGGTTCGTCTTTCAGCATTACCAGCGACCTGGAAAATCCAAGCTTGAACAAAAAAGGCTGGTTTATCAGCCCGAAAAGGTCTTCTATGTTGAAAGTGGAATTTACTTTCCTGCCGAGTTCGTGAAGCGTGTACAGGCCCGTTATTTTCCTGTCGAGCTCTTCCTGCACCTTGTTTAGCGCCATGTCGGTTTTTATGATTATTTTTGCCTGGCTGTCGAGTTGGCTTATTACATCCTGGAGCCTCTTATTGGACTTTTCCGCTTCCAGGCGCCTGGACCTCTCGAAATAGTACAATATGAAAAGAACGCCGATAACTAAAACCAGGATTATCGTGTGTGTATCCATCATTACTCCGAGAACAGCGCTATGGAAACGCTGTTATTGTTAAAATAACCGCAGTATTCCCCGAAAGTATAACATCCTAAAATCGGGGTATTTTTCCCTATATTTTCTTTCAATATATCTATTTCCTTGTACGCGTCTTTCCTCAGGAGCAAAAGCCTGCTTATGTCGCTGAACATAACGGCAAATTTTACTTTCGCGTTTTTTATATAACCCATAGCTTCCGCTACGGCGTCTTTGGCGGAACTCAATACCGTATCTTTATCCCCTATCATCAGGCTGATGTCGCCCCCTTCCTGTATATCCGCGTTCAGTACAAGACCTCCGCTTTCATCTATATTCAAAGGCACCCTTGTGATGTATTCGCCGTTACTGCCGGAACGTGTCCCTATTGGATAACTTACCCCCAGCTGGCAGATACCCTCGTTTTTAAGTTCCATAAAAGATTTCTCAAAGTATTCCTCATATACCTGTACGGCTATTTTTTTATCTATTTCCTTTATGACATTGGACTTTGCTTTTGTGATCTTATGAGGTTTTCCTATCGCCTGCCAGCCATTCGATTTTCCTTCCCCGGATTTTATGTTACCGGAAATAAGAACACCCGCCACGGAATCAGTTTGTATCTCATCGGAGGCGTATTGATATGTTTTTTGAAAGCACAGCCTTCCGCTTGAACCGCCTCCTATGACAGGAAAGCTTGTCCCAAGGATTTCCTGCGAACCTCTTAAGATATCGGCATGATTTCCGGCCATGCCGTCGGAAAACATCATATAAAGATGTTTTGGCCCGCTTCTTGAGCCGGATGCCTGGCGCGCGGCATTATGCCCGGCTAACCGCGGATTTTTGCCGATGTTCCTGCCCATGCCGCAGGAAAACGCGATAGAATCGGAGCTGATCATAAATACCGTTATGGAGTCCCTGTTGGGGCCATAGATCGAAATGGCACCCATGACGGAGCACCCTATCAGCGGCACATCCTTAATTATAGAACGTACGCCTTTTATCGCTGTTTCCTGATCGAATATGGTCGATACGAATATAATTATTATACTTGGGTCGTTTTTTCCGATTTGATGATAAGCATTTAAAGCAGCTTCTTTTCCTGCGGTAAAAGAATCTAATTTAGCGCTTATGCCTGTACCTATTACGGTAGCCATGTCGTTATTTCAAATAATACACAATAACAACATGCGTGTCAATATTTTAAAAAAATAAATTTAACCTTGACAACCCGGGAAAAATCATTAAAATAGTATTACATTGTATAATCAAAACAACCTGGAAATATAAGAAACTTTTAATCCATTTACAGCAAAGCTTGTTCTTTATCAACGTTGCTAAAATATAAAAGGCCAGGTATTGGCGGATCAGAGAACTAATAGGCCCTATCGTCTAGCCTGGTCTAGGACAGGTGGTTCTCAGCCATCAGACAGGGGTTCAAATCCCCTTGGGGCTACCAGATTTTGCCGATTGCAAAATCTGTCCCGAGCTATTATAGTTTTACGATAATATAGCGAGGGGTAAAATAGCATTAAACCATATCAAAACCATATCATTATTAACATAAATATATTAAAACAAACAGTTTAAGAAAGGGGGCTTTAAATGGATAAGAAATACAAGCTTTTAGAAATCAGCGCTCTAATATTTAAAGTTTTATCTTGGGTCTCTCTGGCAGTAGGAGTGATAGCGGCCATTGTTATATTTATAGGTGGAGGTACGCCTGAAGCCCCTAGAACCACAGGTTTTATAGGTCTATTGCTGGGAGCGGTTTATTTCTTTATGTTTTTGGTTACGGCAGAGGTAATAACTCTTCTTTTGGAAATACGCTCAAAGGTGGAAAAAGGCGCGTAATTCTGTAAAATTTTGAAATATAATTTTACTTTTGAAAGATATTTAAGAAGTTGCTCTTGACAAAAGGCGCTGTATAATATATACTATATATGTAAGCAGGAACGAGTAAAGATTAATTTTTTTCCTGCTTAATTAATGATATTTATAAAGTATTTCAAATAAATTTTTTAACCTCTCCGATAATAGCAAACCATGAGTAATCATGGGGCGCAAAACCACGGATCCTTTTAAGGATAGCCGAGTTGCCGAAAGAGATGGAAGTAAGAATAAGGCACCTCGGCTATTTTTTTGTGGAGGAAAAGCCCATGTTAGACTGGCAGAGTAAAAAATGGATAAAGGTAATAGCTGTTATATTGGTCGTTACTTTTATTTCATACGACATAGCTTGGTCTATAGACTTTTCTCCCCTGCCTCTGACCAAAACCTCAACATCAGGTTTTTTCCCAAAAATAACAAATTTCATATTCGAAAAAATCCTGCATAAGACGGACAAATCAAATAAACCTGATGAAACGGAAGTTTCCTTCAGGAGCCAGCTTGTCCCTACCAAAAAATACGAAGAAAGATCGGGTTTTTCGCGCTTAGAAGCCGTAAGAGAGATGATAAAGCGGCAGATGGATGATTTAGGCAAAAGGCAGAACATAGAAGCCGAGCGCAATAAAGCCATATATAATCAATATCAAATCAATAAAAATCTATATATGCAAGATATGGAAAAGGGGCAGGGCGCCCAGGCTATCCAGGATCAGCTGATGAAGGCCAGGGGAGAGACAATGGAAGCCGCGGCCGCCGGCGGTGAATTCAGCTACACGATGAATAAAGACGGTTCAAGGGTGAATTATACGGACGGCCTCGCTACGTCAAGTTATAATGAGCCGGTTTACGACGGCCTGGGACAGCTCCTGGGGCGTAAAAACACTTTGAATATGAAATATGATTCAAGGCGGCTTTTGATGTCGTATGATTCCGAGATGACAGATATGTTCGGCAATAGGACCACTGTCCGCTGGTGTGACGCCGTATATTCGGATGATTCGATATGGTGGGCGGGCTCGGACACAAACGCCGGGAAATACCTGCTGGGATACAAAGAAATAACCACAGATTCTTCCGGTGCCACCACGGTAAGGGAATGGTCTACCGCGCGTAGCGGTTACGACGGCAAAAAACTCTCAAATTACAACGAAATATTCAAAGATGCCGCAGGCAGTGTTGTATCAACCAGCATCTGGTCGGATCCGGTGTATGACGGGGATACGTTAATGGCATACCACCAGAAGACCACGGATTCTTATGGCAATGTAACGCTTAATGAGTGGAGCGGGACGTTCGAAAATAAAAAAATGCTTTCCACTCATTCGATAGACACGCAGATCAACGCGGATGGCACCACTTCCGTAACCGAAAACACCGTTAACTACAAATATAACGACGCGAATGAAATAACAGGCGCGGAAGGCGTTTCTATCGTTAACGGTTCAGCCCAAGATATCAATGGATACACAATCTATACTTACTCAGGGAGCAGTAATCAATATTACGGCATGGTCAATGGTTTCCTGAAAACATTATACACAACTTCCGCCACGGAACAGGTGAACGTGGACGGGTCTACCAGCGCCACCAACAGCAGATTCGATTATATCTACGATACCAGGACAAACCTGTTGATCGACGCAAGCGAGGTAAGCGTTACGGAAGGCCAGGATGTGTATGGCTCAAAATATACAAGCAGGACCACAAGCGAGTATGACATAATCTCGGGCCAGCCTAAAAGAACATCCTCGGACACGGCTACCGAAGGCGAGAACATTTTCGGGGGATCAACAGTAACGGAAAATCATGTCGAATACATTTACGACGAATTCGGGAATTTTACCGATACCGGCGCCAGGGGATACACCAGGACAACCGGCATGAATATCTTCGGAGAAGTCTCATCTACATACACCGTGAACGAATATGAGATCATTAATGGCCAGCCGAAACTGGTAGCCACAGAGACAGGTTCCGATATTGTCAATCCTTCGGGTGAGCTTGGCGCGACACTTAAAGAGATCGAAGATATCTTGACAGGCCTCGTGGGTAAATCTTCCGCGGAAGTCCAGCAGGAAGCGCAGAGGCTTGCCGGCGTAGAAGCAGCGGCCGAATTTGTAGCTAACCTCACAACGGATTATGTGAATAACATAATGGCATGGCTCTGGAAAACATCAACCAATGTCATAAACTGCGCGATTAACGCGTTGAAAAATATCTTCGGCGCGAAATCGATAGATGTCAAAGAAGAAGCCATAGTTAAAGACGCGCTTCTTGTGGATATATTGAGCGGCGCGATCACGCCTGAAAACGCGGCAGGGGAAATCAAATTTTCTTTCTACTCTATTTTAAAATCAGCCGAGAAACAGGGCGTAATCCTTAAAGGCGCAAATATCACGATCGACCAGCTGAAAAGCATCACGTTCCCCGCGGTAGTCCGCATAAATGATACTCACTTTGTGCTGGTAACGGAAATAAGCAACGGCAAAGTGATTTACCTGGACAATGGCATAGAAACATCCGAAGACATAGATGATTTTAAGTATAAATGGGATGGGAATGTATTAACCGCTCAACTGCCTCAAGGCGCGGCGGAACTTACGATCAAAGAAATGCTGGAAATCAGGGGTTCTGACGAAACCGCATTAACAGATTATGACAATCCTCCGACAGTGAGCGATTCAGACGGCAATACTATAGAACCGGGAGAATCTTCCGAACCATTGACTTATCTTGATGGCACATGTAAGTGGATCAATAATTATACTTGGAATGGTTCAGAATGGGTTGGGGGATTTTCCGTAGAATGGGATTATGCAAATCCCTTTAATTCCGGAGACAGAAAACATGTGGTAAAAACATGGGTATATGGAGAGAGCGCCCCTACTGAACCTTACTCTGCTCCGGATCATTCCGAGCCGCAGGGAAATGAAATAATATATATTCCAGAAAAAGCAGTTCCGACCGGAGCGGATGCCGGCGATCCTGTAGGCGGCACGCCAGCCTTCAATACTCCGGACAGCGGATGGAAAGATAATTCAGGATGGCAATGGAATGGTGATGCTGATGGATGGGTCTGGGTAGAGTCATATACGCATACCTGGGAACAACAGACTACCATAGACGGACAAGCCGTTACTCTTGATTGTTCTTATACATGGGGCACTGATAAAAGCGGAGAACCCACCAAGAGCTATACCCTGAGTTTTGAAATAGGAGACAATAAATATACATACACGTTTAATAATTTAGAGGGGTTTAACACAGCCGGCGGTTTTACCACTACACAGCAATTCAATGATGATATAAACGAAGAAGATGTCGAGAGTGTCTTTATTAAGGAAACAGTGGACGGTTACAGGCATGTTGAGATGTGGGACAATGAGAACGGCGGGTTTAAATTATGGAGAAAAGAAAGCCCTGCAAATGATTTAGATAAAGATATCGAATATTTGACATGGGACAAAAACGGCTCAAAAAGCCTGACTATCATAAAACCAGAAACCGATGGCAGGGGCAGTGTTCATTTCGCAGAAGATTATAAAGCCAACCCCGCGGGCGCAGATTTTCCTATAGATACACAGTGGATTTATGTATTGAACAGCGGAGATAAGGGTTCTACCATTATAGACGCTGATAAGCATAACGGCAGTCCAGGCATCGATAGGGCCACTTATTATTCTATAAACACAGAAACAGGGATACTCAGTTTCGCAAAAATAGCAAGATGTAATGGCTTGGAAGATACAGCTTATAATTCCGGCGGCGACAGTTACGCTATAGATGGCTTGAGCTGGTCCAAAGAAGGGCTTGTAACCACAGCCACATCTTTGGTGAGGGTTATAGGCCAGACACCATCTTTGGTGAGGGTTATAGGCCAGACACCTGCCAAAAAAGAATTATTCGTTTTCAGGAACGACCTTAATTATACGGACGCTTCAGGAAATCCCATAGATTCGCCATGGAAAAATTATCTTGAAAACAAAGGTTCGGTGAATGTTTTTGGGAACAGTCTCTTATTCAACGTTACCTATTATTATGACCAGACCGAAGACCATGATAAATCAGGATTGGGCGTTGTGCAGAAAATAAGGATAGAAGTGCCAGGGCAGGATATCGTTAAAGATATAGATATCTATAAAGAAAACTGGGATACCGGGGAATTACGGTTCGAAAGATTATTAGCGCCGAATTCAACATGCGGTCAATGGGAATTAGATCTTGAAAGGCCTGTCAAAGACGGCGACAGGACCGTAAAATCCGACGAACCACCTGTTACTGTTACGATAAATTTCCTGAATTATGACAGCGCGGGCAATCCGAGTTTTGAAATAAAAATAAGCGGCTATAATGATTATCCCGATGCCTATTATGTACCTGAGGAAGGTTTTAATTATATGGATGCGGGTGAAAGCCAGTGGATGAGCGGGACAGATGAAGCCGGCAATCCTGTGATGAAACGCGGCTACTGGGACGCGGCGCAGAATACATGGATCGATACTTCAGGAGAGGAAGGCGGGACCCTGACCATGGAGGAGTTTGGAGAGATGGAAAGCCAAACGCGCTACCAGATGACCCAGGCGGCGTATGTAAATTGGGGGAGCGCTGTTTGGGTAGAAGAGCAAATTATACCTATTAATATTGTTAACGGATTCAGTAAGGACTATTCCACATTTTATCAGAACGTAGCCGACGTTATAGCGGACCTTACGAATGAACTTGTTGAAAACGCCACGACAGAAGAAAGTAAAACTGAAGCGGGCAATACATACGCGGGCGTCGATAAGATCCTGGCGTTTACCCAGATCCTTTCATTGAACGCGGACGGAGGTTATTATAAACCGGTTGTAACCAGGGATTTTGATCCTTTATGCTTTGAAGGTGATGAAACTACCGCGGTCCTCGGCAAAAATTATCAGATGGTATTGCAGGGTTTCAAACATTACGTTGACAGTCCTTTGGAAGGAACAAACGATCTGATGCCTTCGGGCGATATATCAGGTGTTTATAAAGGAGCGATAGGCGAGGAGTTAAGTTACGGCGTTTCGATCAGTCAGGGGTCCCCTCTTGCAGCTAATCCGCTTGGAGTATTTTCTGACACTGTCTCTTCCCCTGTCGTTATTAATGTGGGGACGGACGGTAAGATAGACAGCATCATAAAGCCAGGCGCGGGCGGCGTAATAGAACAATTTGTTCCTTATGAGGATACACAGGGAGGCGTAAGGTTCTTTAAAAAAGGGCTCGCGTCAGGAGAAGAAATAATAGTAGAGGCCAAAGGAGACACCTTTATTATTCACATGCTGGACGCCCAGGGTATCGATACGACCCTTGAGGTAGCGCCTGACAAGGCATTTGCGGTCACGACCTTAAAGCCCAGATACAATATAAGTATGAATACCGTAGTTTATGAAGAAAGCCAGGGCGTTACCAGGACCATAGAGCTCTATCTGGAAGAACAGCCTGCCGGCACTTCCCGCGTCGCTTTATCCTCCGCGAAGAGTGTCGTAAGCAGGATCATAGAATTCCTTCAGATAAAAATGCAGCAACTCGGGCCGGGGGCGAATAATTACATAGAAAACGCTGGAGGCATCAAAAAAATAATAGACTGGCTTAAGAAAATGGGCACTTACGTGATAAATTGCGCCTCAAAGGCATTATATAATATATTGACCGGATTGGGGATAAAGACCTCCCTCGAGGATCTGGCGATAGAGACTATTTTAAGCGATTTCGCCGCGGGCGTCATTAAAGCCGGCCAGACACCTATATTATACACTTCATTCTATTCTTTGCATAAGGTCGCTTACACAAAAGGCGTTGACTTAAAACTATATAACGTAACCATAGACGAACTGGCGGCTATTAAGACCCCTGTGATCGCGGAAGTAGGCGGCGACCACGCGGTAGTCATCAATAAGGTGGAGAACGGCATTGTATATCTGCTTGAATCAGATGGGAAATTATATGAAGTCCCTATAGAAAAATTCAGGGAAGATTTCCAGGGATTTATCCTTTCGAATAAAGGTCCTCCAGGCAAAGAAGAGATATCTTTAAAAACCCCTATCATGACCTCGGGTACGCCTCTTCCTCCTCCGGAAGAACCGATATTCCCGCCTGAGCCGCCCGCGCCTGAATGGGATGAGGGTGCGAGGCATTGGAAGAGCATAACCGTTACATCCCCGGACGGCACTTATTCAAGGACAGATTCCTGGATGGAATATGAATATAACAGCGTTGGACAGCTTATAGGAGCGAAGGGCGGCGCCACCACTTGGGCCGAGGACATATTCGGCAACATCTACATAACAAAACGTACCGACATATACACGATTATCGCAGGAGAGGCGAAACTCTTATATACGATATCTTTATCCAATTCCAAAAATATAGACGGTTCAATAACCACTTCTATCGGCACTACTCATTATATTTATGATGAAACCGGCGTACTGATAGACGCTGATTCCGAGAGCGTTATCCCGTTCTCCAAATTCTCCCTGGAAGAAGGCCAGCTGGACGAAGACGATCTGGATTATATAAAGACATGGGTCACTGACGGCGACTTCTCTCAATACTTGTCATTGGCGGATACAGATAATGACGGCACATACGACGCTTTAAACATTTCAGCCACAAGCCTGAGCATAGGAGAAGACTTGTTCGGCAATCCCAACAGGACTTATACCATAAATACCTATGATGTGGTTGCCGGGGAAGCGATGGTCATGAAACTCGAAGTTGTCAGCGACTCCCTCGCGATGGACGGTGTGGCGGCGCACAGCGTTAATACGGTTAACTATAAATATACCGACGGTACAGAGACGGCGGCTGATCTGCCTGAAGGCTATCTTAACGCGGACGGGACCATAAAAAGCGAGTTCCTGGATCCCGTGACTGGGAATGTGCTGAAAGGCCTTGTAAAATATATCGACGGCCAGGTAGTCACGGATGGCATAGATATATTCGGGAACATATACGCGTCGACCGCTGTCAATACATATACATTTATAGGCGGCCAGCCTAAGATCAGCGCGGTCGATACAGTAAGGACGGACACCACGTTCCTTGGCCTGACATCTACCAACACAGCTCATCTGGAGTATCAGTATGGTACATATGAGGATCCTGATACCGAGAGAGAAGGCCAGCTCTTGATCACGGGAGCCACAGGTTATAATGACACAAGCGGAAGAGATATCTTTGGTTCCACATATGAATCTCATACGGACAATACCTATGTAATAGACAAAGGCCAGCCTGTTATAGAGAGTTCAAGCTCTACTTCTTCGGGGGGGAACCTGGATCTGTTCGGCAATCCCAACCTGACAGGTTCCGTGGTCGAATACACATATACCCTTGTAACCGGCAAAGACGGCAGGACAGCCACTATCGCCACCTCCACAAAAACCTCGAATTCTTCGTCAGGGGAGGATATATTCGGCAACGAAAGGCATTCTACCCAGTCGCAGGAAATATATTCCAACTACGGCCTGGTGAGTTTCGTAGAACCCAGGACAGGACAAGCGGTTTCTTTCTGGGGGATTACGGACGCGGTCGAGGCCAGAAAAATGATAGTGACGGGGTTGGATACGTTTGGTAACAGATTTACCACCACAACCTCCAATACATTTGAAGCCGGCTCCGCTCATTACGGAAAGCCTGTGGCGATGCAGACTGTATCCGACACCACAGGAGCGGATATTTTCGGTTCTTCATATACTACCACAACGATCACGGATAATACCTATAGCCTTGAATCGGACGGCCAGGGCAAATACGCATATCTGACAAAGACAACCGACATTACAACCACCAACATCAAAGACGATGTTTTCGGGAATCCTTATACTACGAATACCCCGCAGAAAGTACATTATGATTACGGGATCACGGTCGCGCCTGACGGCATAGGCATATGGGGAGTGATCGACGCTTACGAGACGCAGGCAATGGTAATTTCTGGAACAGACCTGTTCGGCAATGATTACCAGACCACGACAAAGAATTTAGAGTACGAATGCACATATGGTGCGCCTGTAGCTGTAAAAGTAGAGACAATTACCACGGGAACGAATCTCTTCGGCGCGAGATATGAGCAAAATACTTTGACAACCAATACACCCGGCCTTTATGTGGAAGGGGCGAGAAGCGGCTGGCTTGTCATGGATTCATCCACAGAGGTAACGCATTCTTACTCTGAAGATATATTCGGGAATGTCATAACTTTCGTCCAGGGCTCTATTACCAAAAATACTTATGGCAAGACTACCGCGCCTGATGGCGGCCCTATATGGGGCGTGGTAAGCGCTTCTGAAGACAGGCCGGGCATAATCAGTGGTGTTGATATATTCGGTAATCAATATACCACTACTACCAGGAATACCGCGTATATATGTACTTACGGGATACCGGTAGCTGCTACAGTGGAGACATCCACAATCGGTATAAATCTTTTCGGCAGTCCTTATGAACAGACAAGCGTCACCGTAAATACGCCCGGTATTTATACTGATAATGGCAGGAGCGCCTGGCTCATAAAAACAGCTGTTACCACGGTGACAGCATCAACTTCAGAGGATATATTCGGCAACCAGATAACATTAACGCAGGGATCTGTAACTACATATACCTATAATAAGATAACCGCGCGCGGAAAGACAGTCTGGGGCATATCAGCAGCATCTGAAAACAGGCCCATGATCGTTACCGGCAGCGACATATTCGGCAATGTATTTACAACTACAACAACCAATGTTGCGTATGTGATAAAGGACGGCACTCCTATAGCAGCAGAAGTAAAAACTTCTACTACAGGCACAAATCTTTTCGGAAGTCCATATGCCCAGGAATCAACCACCATAAATACGCCTGAATATTATGAAGAATCCGGTAGGGGAGCCTGGCTTATAAAGACAGCTGTTACCACGGTGACAGCTTACTACTCAGAAGACATATTCGGTAACGCCATTAACCTTGTGACAGGCTCCATCACAGAATATACCTATGGTAAGACTACCGGCATTAATGGCGCGACCATCTGGGGCATCCTTACAGCTACAGAGACAAGGAGCCAGGTAGTTAAAGGAGTGGATATATTCGGCAATAATTACACTACCACAACAAGCATAGAGTATGAAGTCTTATACGGCACTCCTGTCGCGAAGATAGTCACGACCGTTACTGACGGGACAAACATCTTCGGCTCCCCCTATAACCAGACAACAGTCACTACCAACACTAACGGCATATACACTGACACTAACGGCCGTAAAGGCATATTCACATTAAGTTCATCGACTGAAGTGACAGAATACTATTCAGAAGACATATT
>JBAZEP010000029.1:0-20555 GCA_041653835.1 Candidatus Omnitrophota bacterium | reverse complement strand
GTTTATGGATATTACCGTTCGACCAGCACCCTAATGAGATAGCAAATTCTATTTTCGCGCAGGAGCTAAGGAATTTTTTTAAAAAATATAAATAATTTTTCGTCTTTGTTAAAATTTTTGGTTAATGGTATAATTACCTAAACTAAGATGCCGATGTAGCTCAGTTGGTAGAGCAGTGCTTTCGTAAAGCTCAGGTCGGTGGTTCAAATCCACTCATCGGCTCCATCCTACGCCTAATGCATAGCTTCCATGCATGGTAGGCTTCGGATGGTAAACCATTAGATAGGATTACAAGGAGATGCGTATGAGCGAAAATAAAAAAATACTGATTATCGAAGATGATGTGGAGACGCAGGCGTCGTTAAAAATGATTTTTGAAGAGCAAAACCTTATTGTTATAACGGCGGATGACGGGGAAATAGGCGTAAAAGTGGCTGAAACGGAAAAACCTGACCTGATTCTCATGGATGTAGTGATGTCCAAAATGAACGGTTATTCATGCCTTAAAGAGATCAGGAAAAACAGTAAGATAAAAGATACGCCTGTCCTTATATTAAGCGGAAAAGAAAAAGACAAGCTGGAAGATCTTTTCGCCTTTCATAAGATCAGCGGGTATTTCGAGAAACCGTATAAAATAGATAATTTAGTGGCAAAGGTAAAAGAAATACTGAAGATATAACATTTCATGGCCCGTGTCAGGGAACTCTTAAAAGATAAAAATTTTTTTCTTCTCTGGTTAGCCCAGATAGTCTCGAACTTCGGGGACAGGCTGAACCAAATGGCGTTGATAGGCCTGGTCTATGTCCGTACCCCGGGCTCCACGCTCGAGCTCGCGAAACTACTTTCCTTTACCATAATCCCGGTATTTATCATAGGACCCATAGCTGGTATATATGTCGACAGGTGGAACAGGAAAGCCACGATGATCGCCTGCGACATTATAAGGGGCGCTCTCGTGCTCCTGATCCCTCTTGCCATAAAATATTCCACCAGCATGGTGCCTGTATATGTCCTGGTGTTCATAATTTTTTCCATCACGAGGTTTTTTATACCTTCAAGGCTTTCGATAATCCCGGACATTGTTCATAAAGATAATCTGCTTCTGGCAAATTCCCTGTCTTCGACTACCATGATGATAGCCACCATAGTGAGCTTTGGGTTTAGCGGACTAATAGTGGCGGCGCTCGGGCCACAGGGAGGGTTCTATATAGACGCGGTAAGCTATATCATATCCGCGGGCCTGGTGTTTTTCCTGACCATTAAATTAAAGGAACACGTGGCGTCTTCAAGGGCAGGCATAAAGATTACAGGCATCGACCGGAAGACCATTAGCGGAGATATAAAAGAAGGCCTGGCATATCTGAAAGGGCATAAGGATATAAGGATGATAGCTAATACCATGTTCCTTCTTATGGCAGGCGTAGGCTCTATCTATATAGTAATAATAGTATTTATCCAGGAGGCATTGCGCTCATCCACCCAGCATCTCGGGTTTCTGGTAATGTTTTTAGGCATAGGGCTATTCCTGGGATCTATAGTCTACGGGAAATTCGGCTCGAGATTCTCAAAAAGAAAGGTGATCAATTTTGGTCTGATGACAACGGGTTTGACAATAGTTATCTTCGCGGCCGCGTTGAAATTCGCGCCGTCTTTTTTTATGGCAGGGGCATTGTCCCTGGCGCTCGGTGTTTTCAGCGCCCCTATAATAGTGTCTTCTAATACGCTATTGCATGAAGTCATGCAGGATGAGATGAGGGGCAGGATCTTCAGCTATCTGGAGATAATAATGCATGCGGGATTCCTTCTTTTTATGTTTTTTGCCTCGCTTGCCGCCGACAAAATAGGAAGGGCATGGGTCCTAATAAGCGTGGGAGCGCTTTTTTCTATCATAGGTTTAATAAGATTGATAATACTGAAAAACGGGGAAGAAAAAATTTAAAGCGGGCTATTCTTCTCTATCCAAAGCTTTGCATTCCGAATAATAATTACAGGTAGGGCAGCAGACGTCTTCCTCATGGCGTTCACCCCTGTGCCATTTGGTTTCGCATGTCCAGTAAAATTGGCAATCTGTGCAACAGTTCCCGAAGTCCCCGACGGCCATTTTGCCCTCCTATCAATGAGTATACCCGAACTTAAAAAGGTTGTCAAGAAACCGGCTTTTTTGTATAATATTTGAATATGGCTATCGCTAATTTCATACATCCCCCCGATTTCAAAGAAATCACCAGAAATAAAAAAATAGAACCCGCGCCGATACCCGCAAAAGTAATATTGCCTCTATCCCAGCACGCCGGCGCCCCTTCTGAGCCTGTGGTCAAACCGGGGGACAGCGTTAAAACGGGTTCCCTTATAGCGCAGGCAAAAGGATTTATTTCCGCGAACCTTCATTCCAGTATTTCCGGAAAAGTAATCGCGATAGAAGACAGCCCCCACCCCGTAACGGGGATAACCAGGGCTATTGTGGTAGAATCGGATGGGCAGGATACAAAAGCCCAGTTGGAGTCTGTCCTTGCCAAGGATATCCCGGCCTTCTCAAAAGAAGAAATAGCAACCTTGATAAAAGAAGCCGGTATAGTGGGTATGGGAGGGGCCGCGTTCCCGCTCTCCGTAAAATTAAACCCCCCGCCCGCTAAAAAAATACACACTCTTATAATAAACGGGGCGGAGTGCGAACCTTTTCTTACGTGCGACCACCGCCTCATGCTTGAAAAACCAAAAGAGATAGTTTTAGGTTCCCAATTGGTAGCGAAGGCGCTGGGCGTGGAGAATATAATTATAGGTATAGAAGAAAATAAACCGGACGCGATAGAAAGCATGAATAACGCGCTATTCAGGGCAAGGGATGGAAAGCTAAAGGCAAGAACATCCAGGTTAAAGACCAGGTATCCGCAAGGCGGAGAGAAACAGCTTATAAAGACGCTCGTGGATAAAGAAGTCCCATCAGGCGGGCTGCCTCTTGATATAGGAGTAGTGGTAAGCAACGTGCAAACTGTTTTTTCCGTTTACGAGGCGATTTACCTGAGAAAACCTTTATATGAGAGGGTTATAACCGTATCGGGCAGTTTTCCAGGGGTTGCGAAAAATCTCCTGGTAAGGCTCGGTACCCCTGTAAAAAATATCCTGGAATATTGCGGCTCTATCCCGGAAGCCGGTATATATAAGGTCATAATAGGCGGGCCCATGACGGGAGTGGCGCAGGCAAACCTGGACGCGCCGGTCATCAAAGGCACCTCCGGCATACTGGTCCTGGATAAAAAATTCAGCCTGAAAAAAGAAGAATTGGATTGTATCAGGTGCTCCAGATGCGTCGAAGCCTGTCCCGCGGGTATCATGCCGTGCATGATAGGCCTGGCAACGGAGAAAGAAAGGTTCGATATAGCGGCTTCTTACGACCCTTTTGACTGCATAGAATGCGGCGCGTGCAGTTTTGTGTGCCCGTCCAACATACCTTTGGTGCAGTTGATAAAACTGGCGAAGACAAAGATAAAAAGATGAAAAACATTTTAAAATTTGCCTTTATATTATTTTTTGTCAATCTCATAGCCGCGTCCATACTTGCCTCGACCTATAACGCTACCAAGGGCAGGATAGAAGAGCAGATAAGGCTCGCGCAAGAGCAGGCGCTTAAACAGGTAATGCCCGAAAAAATAGCGGACAGGACAGAAGCAGTCGAGAAGGACAGCGCAATAAAATACTGGAAGGCATTCAAAGGCGATAACCCGCAGGTCAGGGGTTATATATTCATCGCGAAAAAATACGGGTATTCCAGCGTTATAGAAACAATGGTAGGTGTGGAAAAAGACGGCACTATTACCGGGCTAAAGGTGATTTCGCATAACGAGACCCCTGGGCTTGGGGCCAAGATAACGGAATCTCCTTTCCTGAAACAGTTCATTAATAGGGATATAGACGGATTGGAGCTTTCGAAGAACGGCATACACGCCATTACAGGCGCGACAATATCGTCCAGGGCGCTCCTTGATTCCATAAAATCAGGCGGCATGGAAATGTTAGGCGGTAAAAATGAATAAATTGGTAGTTTCCCCTGCCCCGCATATAAAGTCAGGCAGGACTACGCAAAAGATCATGTGGATCGTGATAGCTTCTCTCGCGCCCGCGGGTATAGCGGGGGTATATATATTCGGCATGTCAAGCCTCTATGTAATAGCGCTGTCTATACTTTCATGTATTTTCGCGGAAGCGCTGTTTTTGAAATTCAGGAACAAGGACCCTAAGATTGTTTTGGACGGCAGCGCCATATTGACCGGGTTGCTCCTGGCGTATAACCTCCCGCCGCAAGTGCCGTTCTGGATCCCTGTTATCGGGGGGTGTGTCAGTATTGTCCTGGGAAAACAGCTCTTCGGGGGGCTGGGCCAGAATATATTCAACCCCGCTCTCGTGGGAAGGGCGTTTTTACAGATCTCCTGGCCTGTTTATATGACTACATGGAAAGCTCCCAGGTGGTGGCCTGACGCGCTATCCACTGCCACGCCTTTAGCCAAGGAAGGCGCCCAGCATTTTACTTATATGGACCTATTCCTCGGCAACAGGGCGGGTTCATTGGGCGAGGTATGCGTAATAGCGCTTCTCGCGGGCGCGATATTTTTATTGGTTACCAGGATAATCTCTCTGCATATACCGCTGAGCTTTATCGGGACAGTAGGCATTATCACATGGCTTTTCGGAAAAGAAGGATTTTTTAAAGGGGATTTTATTTTTAATATACTTGCGGGCGGGATCATACTGGGGGCGTTCTTTATGGCGACCGATTACGTGACCTCGCCCCTGACGAAAAAAGGCAGGATCATCTTCGGCATAGGGTGCGGTATCCTTACCGCTGTAATAAGGTTAAGGGGCGGTTATCCCGAAGGGGTGTGCTATTCAATATTATTTATGAACGCCGCGGTACCGATAATAGACAGGTTCACAAAGACTAAAAAATACGGGTTTGTGAAAAAATGAAGAATCTGTTCAAAGAATTTTTTAAAGGCATAGGAAGCGAAAATCCGATATTCCGTCTGGTGCTCGGGCTTTGTCCGGCGCTCGCGGTTTCCACAAGCGTTATAAACGGGCTTGGGATGGGGATTGCGGCTACTTTTGTGCTCCTGGGCTCCAATGTCATTATATCTCTCGTGAGAAAAGCCATACCTGATCAGATCAGGATACCGTGTTTCATCGTGATAATAGCCACATTTGTTACCATAGTTGAACTTACTATGAAGGCTTTTATGCCTGAACTTTCAAAGGCCCTGGGAATATTTGTCCCTCTCATAGTTGTTAATTGCATGGTGCTCGGAAGGGCAGAGGCGTTTGCGTCCAGGGAAAAAGTATTCGTTTCTATTTTAGACGCGCTTGGCATGGGGATTGGATTTACGCTGGCGCTTTTGGTCATATCAGGCATAAGAGAAGCGCTTGGTAACGGTACGGTTTTCGGGTTTTTGATTATCAAAAATTTCGAACCTGTCCTGTTCCTGGTGCTCGCGCCGGGCGCGCTTCTGGTAATAGGCCTTTTGATAGGCGGGATTAATTTTTTAGCGAGGAGAAGGGCATAAATGGACATCAGTATATTTTTATCAGTCATAATCGGCGCGATATTCATAAATAACTTCATACTGTCCAAGTTCCTGGGGCTATGCTCATTTATAGGTATTTCAAAAGAGACAAAGCCCGCTCTTTATATGGGGATATCTGTTACATTCGTGATTACCTGCGCATCCATGATCACGTGGGTTATTTATAGATTTATATTAGTCCCTTATCATATAGAATATCTCAGGACAATTTCATTCATCCTGGTTATCGCTTCTTTTGTGCAGTTCGTCGAGATAGTCATAAAAAGGTTCAGCCACGCGCTTTATAAGACACTGGGCATATATCTTCCTCTTATTACGGTCAACTGCGCCGTGCTCGGGGCGGCTGTTTTAAACAGCGAGATGTTTTTTAAGCCCGGCGTGAGTACCCTGGCCAGTTTTACTTTGTCGGCGCTGCAGGGTTTCTGCGTGGGTATCGGTTATATACTTGTAATGCTTTTTATGTCCGGCATAAGGGAGAGGCTTGAGCTTTGCGATATCCCGGCGTCTTTTAAGAACGCGCCTATCGCGTTTATAATCGCGTCTCTCATGTCAATGGCTTTTATGGGATTCGCGGGATTCAGGTTCTAAATATGTTGATATCTATATTAACAATGTCAATAATGGGGCTTTTGTTCGGCCTGGGCCTTGCCTACGCCTCAAAGATCTTCAGGGTGGAGCTGGACCCTAATATAGAAAGGGTATTACACGCCCTGCCCGGGGCGAATTGCGGCGCGTGCGGCATGGCAGGATGCGCCAGCCTGGCTGAGGCGATTGTCAAAGGCAAGGCCGATATCACATCCTGCGCGCCGGGCGGCCAGGAGGTTTACAATAGGATCGCGGAAGTACTGGGGATAGAAAAGAAAGTAAAGAAGAAAAAGATAGCGCGCGTTAGATGTAACGGCGGGAAAAGATCCGTGGACAGATATGAATATACCGGTTTTAAAAAATGCTCCGCCGTAAATCTTTTGTCCGGCGGGAGCAAGGCATGCAGGTTCGGATGCCTTGGCTTCGGCGACTGTGTCACGGTGTGCCCTTTTGACGCGATACATTTAAACGAGAATAACATACCTGTGGTGGACAGGATCAAGTGCACCGCGTGCGGCAAATGTGTCAAGGCATGCCCGAGGCAGATAATTATTTTAGGAAACGCCTCGGATAATGTTTATGTAAAGTGTATCTCGCGCGATAAGGCGGCGGTAGTAAGGAACGCCTGCCCGGCAGGCTGTATAGCGTGCAGGATCTGCGAAAAACTTTCAGGAGGGGTGTTCACAGTGGAAGATAATCTGTCCAGGGCGGATTATGCCAAAGCAAAAAGCGATACCCCATGGCAGGTGGTTATCGAAAAATGTCCGACGAAATGCATAGTAAAGGAGGGGTAAATGGCTGGAAACGTTATAGAGCTGAGGGATGATAATTTTGAGGAGGTAGTACTGAAGTCCGATAAACCCGTAATAGTGGATTTCTGGGCTACGTGGTGCATGCCGTGCAAAATGCTGTCGCCGGTGGTGGAAGAGATAGCGAACGAATATAAGGGCAAGTATAAGGTCGCCAAGCTTAATATAGACGACGCTATGGATGTCGCCACCAATTTCAGCGTTATGAATATACCCACGCTCATATTTTTCAATAACGGGAAGGAAGCGGCAAGGATGGTGGGCGCCGCCTCCAAGAGGGACATAGTTAAAAAAATAGAGCAGGCATTTATATGAATATAGCGGTGTTCTGTTCGGGTAACGGCACAAATCTCGGCGCGATAATAGAGGCTGAGAAAAAAGGCCTCATAAAGGCGGAGATAAGATTGGTTGTCTCGGATACGCCGGGATGCTACGCGCTGACAAGGGCAAAAGAGGCCGGGATAAAGACGTTCATAGCCGAGAGACAAAATTTTAAAACCAGGGAAGATTTTGAGGCTGAGATCCTTGGAGCGCTCGCGAAAGAAAACATAGGCCTTATCGTCTTGGCCGGATACATGCGCATGCTCTCAAAGGATTTTATCACTTCTTACAAGGATAAAATATTAAACATACATCCCGCGTTGCTGCCGTCTTTCAAGGGTGCCCATGCCATAAAAGACGCGTTCGAATACGGCGTAAAAATTACAGGCGTGACAGTGCATTTCGTCACCGCTGATATGGATGCCGGCCCTATAATAGCGCAGTCAAGCGTCAAGGTGACCGAGGACGACACAGAAGAGACCCTTGGTCAGGCTATCCGCGCCGAAGAACACAAACTCTATCCCAGGGTAATACAATTATTCGTAGAAGGGAAATTGAAACTCGAAGGCAGAAAGGTAAGAATTATAAGCTAAGTTCACATTTAAGACAGTGTCTTAAATGTGAACTTAGGCTATTGGAATTCCAATGAATCGAGTGTTATTTTATTTTTCCTGAAGTTTTCCAGCTCTTCTTTTGAAAGATATATCTTTTTCCCGCCCTCAGCCGTATCCATGAATTCCGCGCCTTCATATCCGTCGAACGTGTAAGAATGCAGGACATCAGCCGTCATTTTTATTATCCTGGAAAATATGATATTTTTATCCACGCTTGGATTTGCCGCAGGCGCGGCGCTGAATTTAAAACGGAATACGCTGTCTTTTATCTCTCCTCCGCTGGAAGCGATTTTTAATTTATCTTTCAGTTTACTGTCATTTTCGAAAAGCGGTTTTATTCTCCTGGCGATTTGCTGGCCCAGGAACCATCCGAGCTCCAGTTCTTTTTTCGGGAACCCATCCGATCCTACTATACCTAGATCCTTGTATCCTTCGAAGGTATCCTTGATGTTCCTCTGCCTTATCTCGTTATTGGAATAAAAGTATTTCGATACAATTTCCTTAACAGGGCTTATTAATAAGGACATGTCTATAAGGAACAGGTATTCGTTGACAAACCCGCTGGGAAATATCGCGGCATGGGCCTCAAATCCCGGGGCAGGCTCATACTCCTCTATTGTTTTCACATAAATAAGCGATTCATGGTCCGAGAGGTCTTTCGATTCCATGCTCGTTATATTTATCTTCTGGGTGCCTGCCTTGCCTACGGCGTATATGGGGTATAACACCTGTTTTATGCTATCGGCGATGGCAGGGTCCTGGTTCAGCGCACCAAATAGCTCTTTTACTTTCTGTTCCCCGGCTATAGATGGGTTGAACCTGAAATCTCTGAGTATCCTCTGGAAATATTCCCCTCTTGATATATCGAAAAGCCTAACCCGTACCACATCATATACGAAACCCGTAAGCATGAATTCCGCGCCCGGGGTCTTGGTGTCCCTGGCTGTAAGGACGTAGAATTTGAGAGGCATGTCCGTGGAAGTGGTAACGCGATGGATGGAAAGGGCGGTATTTTCTATTTTTTCCCCGGCTTTTTGGTTAAGTTTCATGTCAGGGTCGATCAAGCCCTCGACCGGTATATACACGCCGAGAGAGGAGCCTATTATTTTTACCTTTACGTTATCGAGGTTATATTCGTTTTTGCATAGCTTCAGGATGGATTCTTCTAGCCTCGCGGCAGGGTAGGTAGGCTTATTGTCGCAGCCCGCAAGGCATGCCAGGATCAAAAATATGGCCGGTATACTATATTTTAACGGGGATCCGCTCATTCAGGTTTTTTAAAATTGTGGCTTTTTCCGTATTCCCTGAATATCGCTTCTATGTCGTCGTATTCCAGTTCTTCTTTTTCAAGAAGTTCTTTTACGAAACGTTCTACCAGAGGCCATTCTTTTTTAAGGAGGCTTTCCACGTCTTTGAGGCAGTCCTGCATTATCTTATTTGTCTCCGCGTTCAATTTTTCTTTTACTGTCTCGGATAGCTGGGACTCTGGTATCACCGTGTAGTCGCCTATATAGCCCGAATCGCCCATGCCTATTTTCCAGACCATATTATGGGCAAACCACATGGCCCCGCGGAAATCGGATGAGACCCCGTCGCTTGTGGTCCCGAACCTCATTTTTTCCGCGACATAACCGCCTATCTTTACTTTTATATCCGCGAGGATCCTCTCCCTGTTGTGGGTATAAAGCTCTTCCCTGGGCTGGGCATGCACTACGCCGAGCGCTTCCTTGCGCGATATTATAGAGGCCTTGAATACGTCGTCGGTAGGGTGGAGGATGTACATTACCACCAGATGCCCTGTCTCATGGAACGCGACCATTTCTTTTTCTTCTTTTGTCATCTGCTTCCTGTGTTTCATGCCCATGTCTATGCGTTCCATGGCCTCGGACAGTTCCTTGTGCCCCACTATCTCCTTTTTATTCCTGGTAGCTATAAGCGCGGCCTCTTTTATCATATTTTCTATCTCGGCCGGAGATTTGTGTACTGCCTGCCTCGCGAGCCTGCCTATGTCTATATCAGGGACATATTTTATTTTTTTAAGATAATATTCAAATATCTTTTCTCTTTCCTGCAGATTAGGCCTGTCTATATAGATCTTCCTGTCGAATCTTCCAGGCCTCAAAAGCGCCTCGTCCAGCACGCCTTCCGCGGCATTGGTGGCGCCTATTATGATGACGTTATAATCTTTTTCCTGGAGCCCGTCCATTTCCACGAGTAGCTGGTTCTGCGTGCTGTTGGTCTCCTGGCCTCCGCCCATAAAGCTGAACGAGCGCTGCCTGCCGATAGCGTCGAGCTCATCTATGAAAATAATAGCCGCGCCGTTGCCATATGCCAGGGTCCTGGCTTTTTTGAATAATTTTCTTACGCGCGCCGCGCCCACCCCCACGAATATCTCGGTGAATTCACTGCCTGACATGGAAATAAAAGGTATGCCTGCCTCTGTGGCGATTGCCTTGGCAAGGTATGTCTTGCCGCACCCGGGCGGGCCTACCATCAAAAGCCCCCGCAGGATCTTGCCGCCTATTTTGAGGAGTTTGGTACGGTCTTTTATCAACTGTACTACTTCAAGCGCTTCTTGTTTTGCTTCTTCCATACCTATGACATCCTGCCAGTGGATGTTTACGTTTTGGCCCTTTACAGTAGTCTGTCTTATCTTGGAAAACCCGCCTTGCAGGAATATCATGTACATAAATACGAATATGCCGGCGTTAAGGCCTGCCAGGAGGATGCTTATAGGCATTTGCGCTATCGTAAGATGCCTGTAAAATGACTCCAATGACGCGAGCCCCCAGATAGATAGTATTATAAGGATGACTATCGTTATCCCCACGACTATCTTTACCCAGTGTTCCATGAAATGCATTTTTAATTTACGATAGGTCATAAATGCCATGTTTCTCTCCTTCTTACGTAAGATAAAGTATAGCATAATAATGGCTTAGTTGACAAGGACATTTTGGTGTGTTAATATGACACTTTCGCTAAAAATAAGGAGGAAATAATGGGAAAGAAGACGTTGATCAGGAAAATAATCGGAAGAGAGATCCTGGATTCGCGCGGAAACCCCACGGTAGAAGTGGACGTGGTATTGGAATCCGGCGTTATCGGAAGGGCCAGCGTGCCGAGCGGCGCTTCTACGGGCGAGCACGAGGCAGTGGAACTCAGGGACGGGGATAAGGCCCGTTATCTGGGTAAAGGTGTATTAAAGGCGGTCAGCAATGTTAACGGCGAATTAAATTCCGCCTTGACAGGCAAGGATGCCTCAAAGCAGAAGAAGATTGATAAATTAATGATAGAATTAGACGGTACCGAAAATAAATCCAGGCTCGGGGCAAACGCTATCCTGGGTATCTCAATGGCGGCTGCCAAGGCATCCGCTATCCAGAAAAAGATACCTCTTTATAAGTATCTCGGCGGGGAAGAGGCCAATATACTGCCTGTCCCCATGATGAATATCCTCAATGGCGGCGCCCACGCGGATAATAATGTGGACCTCCAGGAATTTATGATAATGCCGAGAGGCGCGTCTTCGTTCAAAGAGGCGTTGAGGATGGGCGCGGAGATATTCCATAACCTCAAAAAGATCATCCACGAAAAAAAGCTTTCCACCGCCGTGGGAGATGAAGGCGGTTTTGCCCCTGATCTGAGATCCAATGAAGAAGCGATAGAAGTGATCCTGACGGCGATAGACAAGGCGGGCTACAAGGCGGGCAAGGATGTCTTTATAGCGCTTGACCCGGCGTCGAGTTCCTTCTATGAGAACGGCAAATATATACTTGAAGCCGAGGCTGTTAAAGAAAAAAGCGCGGAGGACATGGTAAAGTTTTACGCGGACTGGGTTTCGAAATATCCGATTATCTCTATTGAAGACGGGTTGGCAGAAGATGATTGGGATGGATGGAAAAAGATGACAAAAGCTCTCGGAGATAAGATCCAGATAGTCGGGGATGACCTGTTTGTCACAAACACGAAGCGCCTGAAAATGGGCATTGCTAAACATGTCGCGAATTCCATCCTTATAAAAGTGAACCAGATAGGGACGCTCACAGAGACAATAGAGGCGATAAAACTGGCGGGCAAAAAAGGCTACACCGCGGTTGTATCGCACCGCTCAGGCGAGACAGAAGATACGACTATCTCTCACCTTGTGGTCGCGATGGGTACAGGCCAGATAAAAACAGGGTCTCTTTGCAGGACAGACAGAATATGTAAATATAACGAGCTATTGAGGATAGAAGAAGACCTTGGCGCCAAAGCAGTGTACGGCGCTATGCCATGGCCAAAAAAATAAGGTTTAAACCTATACATATAGTTACGCTGGTGATTATCGGGGTGATATTTCTCCCCGGTTATATAAAGTTTATGCAGTTGAAATTCAGGAATATGCGGCTGGAAAGCGAAATTACGAGGCTCGAAAAAGAAAATCTGAAGCTGTATAAAGAAAAAAAGAAACTTGAGGAAGACATAAATTACGTTGAACAAGTAGCCCGCGAATCCATGGGTGTCACGAAAAAGAACGAAATCCCTATCAGGATAGAAAAGTAGGTCTGGTAAAAAGCATTGACACCCGGGAGGCAGGAGGCTATAATAACACCACAATTTAAACAATACTGCGGGGTGGAGCAGTCTGGTAGCTCGTCGGGCTCATAACCCGAAGGTCTTGGGTTCAAATCCCAACCCCGCTACCACATTTAAGGCGGTTTTCCCTAAAAGGAAAGCCGCCTTTTTCTTCCCCTAATCTCTAAGGCGACAAAAGTGACAGTGTCATAAATGTCGCCTTAGGCTGAGAAAATAGCTTTAAATATATGCGGGATTGAATTATAATATTTTGAGCCGGAGGAATGCCAGAGTGGTCGAATGGGACGGTCTCGAAAACCGTTAGGCTCGCAAGGGCCTCGAAGGTTCGAATCCTTCTTCCTCCGCCATCCTACGCCTAATGCATAGCTTCCATGCATGGTAGGCTTCGTATGGTAAACCATAATTTTTAGGAAATCCAATGAATCAATGGTATGAGTCATTATTTGAAAATTACGCTCACAAATACGATGAGGAATGTTATGTCCACGGGACTATCGGCGAATGCGATTTTATCGAGCAGGAGTTAGGCCGCGATAAATCCACAAAGATCATTGATATCGGCTGTGGTACTGGCCGCCATTCTATTGAGTTGGCAAAAAGAGGTTATCAGATTGCCGGTATAGATTTATCCGAGTCACAGCTTAAAAGGGCTAGGGAAAAGGCCAAAGAGGCAGGAGTAACGATCGATTTCCAGAAGCATGACGCGAGGGCCCTTCCGTTTGAGGGCGAATTCGATCTGGCTATTATGCTTTGCGAAGGTGGTTTTTCTTTAATGGAAACAGATGAAATGAACTTCGAGATATTAAAAAATGTGACCAGGTCATTGAATAATAAAGGGAAATTCATATTTACCGCATTAAACGGATTGTTTCCGCTTTTTCATTCGGTCAAGGAATTTTACGAGTCAGCAAGCAAAGAAGGAGGCTCAACTTGTAAAAGCATTTCCTTCGATTTAATGACTTTCCGAGATCACAATACAGTTGAATTTGAAGATGACAACGGGAACAAAAAGGCATTGGAATGCAATGAACGCTATTATGTTCCCAGTGAAATAACCTGGCTTTTGAAATCGCTCGGATATAAAAAAATCGAGATATTCGGCGCCAAGCTCGGCGCGTATTCAAGAAAAGACGCCCTGACAACGGAGGATTTTGAAATGCTCGTTGTCGCCCAGAAATGAAAAACCACGAATATTACATGCGGGAAGCGCTGAAAGAGGCGGTAAAGGCATTTGACAGCGACGAAGTGCCTGTAGGCGCTGTTATTGTACATAAAGGCGGGATAATAGGAAGGGCGCATAACCAGATCAAGACCTTAAAAGACCCCACTGCCCACGCCGAGATGATAGCTATTACCCAGGCGGCGAATTTCCTCCAGAGCGAAAGGTTGGTAAACTGCGCGATGTATTCTACGCTCGAGCCCTGCAGTATGTGCGCCGGGGCAATGGTCCTCGCCAGGATAAAAAATCTTTTCTACGCCGCGAAAGACCCTAAAACAGGCGCGCATGATTCGGTATTTAAAATCCTGCATAATAAAAAGTTGAATCACAGGATAACAGTTAAGGCCGGTATTTTAGGACAAGAGGCAAGTTCACTGATAAGGGAGTTTTTTAAAATAAAGAGGAACGAAAAGCAGCCTTAATTTTGTGTTTTGAGAAGAGTATCGATTTTTCTAAAGAGTTTCTCTATAGTAAACGGTTTTTCCAGATAGCCGTCAACCCGCATTTTTCCATCTTTTCCTTTTTTAATATGCGTAGCCGAGCATAAAATTATCGGTATTGCCCGGGTCTCGGGATCATTTTTTATCTTACGGCAGGCCTCCATGCCGTCCATTACAGGCATAAGATAATCAAGAAGGATGATGTCCGGTTTATTGATCCCGATTTTCTTTAGCGCGTCTTTTCCGTTACAGGCTTTTTCTACTATAAATTTTCTTTCGATAAGTATGCTGCACAGTATATCCCTTGTTTCCGCGTCATCGTCTACGACAAGAATTCTCTTGTTTTCAGGTGTTTTAATCATTATAATCCTCACTTTTGACCGGTATTGTAATATTCCAATTTGGAATATTACAATACAGAATATATCATATGCTAAAGGATAAGTCAAGGCATGGTAAAAACAATTTACACAAAAACCCATAAATCCCTGGTCAAGCGGCTGGTACGGGCGCGCAAGGCCGCGAAGCTTAAGCAGGAAGAAGTGGCTGAGAAACTCGGGAAGACCCAGTCTTATGTCTCCAAGATCGAATCCGGCCAGTGCAGGCTGGACATTGTACAGATAAAAGAACTGGCAGCGGTGTATAAAAAAGACCCGAAAGATTTTATAGAGTGAATATATTTCATCCCTCCGAAGATACCCAAATGAAATATTGATACCTCTCCCGGGATATGATACAATTAAACGCTGAGAGTAGAATTCCGGAGAGGTCGCATAGTGGTCGAGTGCGGCGGTTTGCTAAACCGCTATACGGTTGAAAAGCTGTATCCAGGGTTCGAATCCCTGCCTCTCCGCCATCTGGATGATAAATTAAATCATGACATACTTACCTTTCGCGCGTAAATGGAGGCCCCAGGATTTTGATGAGATAGTGGGGCAGGAGCATATCACCACTATCCTTAAGAACGCCATTTCCATGGACAGGCTCCACCACGCTTATTTATTCGCCGGGCCCAGAGGCATAGGGAAAACCTCTACCGCCAGGATATTCTCCAAGGCGCTGAACTGCGAAAAAGGCCCTTCGGCGAAACCCTGCAATTCATGCGTTTCCTGCAAGGAAGTAACCCTAGGCTCCAGCATGGATGTCATAGAGATAGACGGCGC
Organism: Candidatus Omnitrophota bacterium; assembly: GCA_041653835.1. GTDB lineage: Bacteria > Omnitrophota > Gorgyraeia > Gorgyraeales > Gorgyraeaceae > UBA10183. The sequence continues at coordinate 5,253 of JBAZEP010000029.1, read as the reverse complement.
TTCCAACCGCGGCATAGACGAGATCAGGAATCTGAGGGAGACCGTGAAATTCTCCCCGTCAAAAGGCCGCTTCAAGATATATATAATAGATGAAGTGCATATGCTTACGACCGAGGCGTTCAACGCCCTTCTGAAGACCCTCGAGGAGCCGCCAAGCCACGTAAAATTTATATTTGCCACCACCGAACCGCACAAGGTGCTTCCGACCATACTGTCGAGATGCCACAGGTTCGATTTCAGGCGCATACAGACAAAAGATATAATAGCGAAACTTCATGAGGTAAGTAAGGCTGAACATCTGAATATAGACGAAGACGCGTTTTTATATATCGCCAGGGCGTCGGACGGCAGTATGCGCGACGCTGAAAGCATCCTTGACCAGATAGCGTCTTTTAATAAAGGAAAGATACAACTGAAGGACGTAATAGAGTCGCTCGGCATGATAGACCAGGAAACGCTTTTCAGGACAGCGGATTTTATAATCAATAAAGACGCCGGAGCGCTGATCCACCTGGTTGACGAGATATTGAATTCCGGCAAAGACGCGAAGCAATTCCTCCTGGAACTCCTGGAACATTTCAGGAACATGATGATCGTGAAATCAGGCATTGTTTCGGGGGAAATAATAAATCTCCCGAAAGATTCCATCGACAGGGTCAAAAAACAGGCTGATACCCTGACGCAGGGCGATATATTCTATATCATAGGAGTTGTTTCCAACGGCCTTAAGATGATAAAACAGCTTCTTCCCGAAAGGATAGTTTTTGAGCTTTCCATGATAAAGCTTGCTTCAAGAGAGTCAATCGCTTCCATAGAAGAGATCCTGTCTAAGATACAGGATATCCGGCATGCCTCAGGCGGAACACAGGCTCAGCCTGCCCCTGCACCTGTAGTATCTCAGGCACCTGCCCAGGAAAAACCTTTTTTGAAAAAGATCTTCTCCGCTCCCGGGAACATAAAGAAGTCCGAGAACCCGGCACCGGCCCCTTTGGCGCAGCCTGACAGCGGAAGCAAGGCGTCGATAGACGTGGCAAGGGTAAAGGATGCCTGGCCCATACTCGTAAAAACAATGGCAGTCAAAAAAATGTCCATATCTACTTATCTCGCTGAAGGCGAGCCTGATTCCGCAAAAGGTAACGTCGTGATGATAGGTTTTCCAAAGGAATTCAGTTTGCATAGGGAAGTGCTTGAGGAAAAACAAAATAAAGATGCCATAGAAAAGGCGCTTTCGCAGATAATGGACACGCCTGTAAGGATAAACTTCATAGCTACGGACAGAAAACCAAAAGAACCCGCCTCCGCGTCCAGTGAAATAAAAGAAGAGATGAAAGCCAAAGAACCTGTCATAGATTCCGCGCTGAACATATTCGGCGGCAGGATTTTCAAGGCGGCGAAGAGTAACTAAAATGAGCGCTTATACCAAATCAATGCAGGAATTGATAGATTTTTTCAAGAGCATGCCTGGCATAGGCGCGAAGAGCGCCGAAAGGATGGCGTTTTATGTGCTTAAAGCGCCGGCTGAGGATATGGCGAGGTTCTCTTCGGTAATACGCAAAGTAAAAGAGGATATAAGATTTTGTAAGATCTGCGGCAATCTCAGCGAGGCAGAAACCTGTTCTATCTGCAATGACTCAAGGCGGGACAAGACAACGATCTGCGTGGTGCAGGAACCCAAAGACCTCATCCTCTTAGAGAAATCAGGCAGGTACAGGGGCGTGTATCATGTGTTATTCGGGGCAATCTCCCCTCTGGACGGCATCGGGCCGGAAGAGTTGAGGATAAAAGAACTCATGGCCCGCATCAAGGAAGACAAGGTAAAGGAAGTTATCCTGGCTACCGACTCGAACGCGGAAGGCGAAACCACGGCTTTGTATCTTTCAGAGCACATCAAACCGTTGAAAATAAAAATAAGCCGCATTGCGTACGGCATTCCTGTAGGCGGGAACCTGGACTATATAGACCAGGCCACGCTCATAAGGGCGCTTGAGGGAAGGCACCCCGTATCTAATCGGACTTGACAAATCAAGGCTGAGATTATACAATAAAAGGCCTAATTGCTCAAAAGAGAAAGGCATTCATTATGTCAATGGTGGAAGTTTGCTGGCATGGAAGAGGCGGGCAGGGAGCGAAGACAGCATCCCAGTTCCTGGGAGAGGCCGCCCTTGATATAGGTAAGCATATCCAGGCATTCCCTGAATACGGGCCTGAAAGAGCGGGCGCGCCCATGAAGGCGTTTACCCGCATCAGCGATGAGCCTATTTATGTCCATAGTTCTGTCACGAACCCGGACGTGGTCATTGTCATAGACCCTACGCTCCTCGGGGTAACGGATGTTACCGAAGGACTGAAAGACGGAGGGGTCTTGCTCGTGAATACGGACAAATCTCCGGAAGACATCAGGAAAGAGATCGGTTTTAAACAGGGTAAGGTCGGTGTTGTGGACGCCACGAAGATCGCCCTCGAGACCCTTAAGATACCTATGCCCAATATGCCCATGCTCGGCGCTTTTTTAAAAATCAATAATATCGTTTCCATAGACGAGGTGAGCGCTATAGTAAAGGCGAAATTCCTTAAAAAGCTGGGAGAGGAAAAGACCAAAGCGAATATAGAAGGCATTAAAAGAGCGTACAACGAATTAAAATTAGGATAGAGGCGGTTAATATGGCTGAAAAGAAAAAAAGCTGGAAAGAGATACCAATAGGCGGGCTTATAACAGAGGCAGGCAGCGCCGTCAAATACAAGACAGGCGGCTGGCGCACATTCAAGCCGGTAAAAAACGAGAAAAGATGCTCCAACTGCCTTATGTGCTGGATGTATTGCCCGGATTCTTCCATACTGGTGAAAGAAGGCAAGATGGAAGGTTTTGACTACGAGCACTGCAAGGGCTGCGGCATTTGCGCGTCAGTCTGCCCTTTAAAATGTATTGATATGAAAAAGGAATAACATGGCAAAAAAGATACCTTTAACAGGCGACCAGGCAGTAGCTACCGCTATGAAACAGATAGACCCTGATGTAGTAGCGGCTTACCCGATCACACCCCAGACCGAGATAGTGATGTATTTTTCGAATTATGTGGCGAACGGCAATGTCTCGACCGAGCTTATAGCGGTCGAATCCGAGCATAGCGCCATGAGCGCATGCGTAGGCGCTTCAGCTGCCGGCGCGCGCACCATGACAGCCACTTCCGCGAACGGGCTCGCGCTCATGTGGGAAGTGGTTTATATAGCGGCTTCACTCAGGTTGCCTATAGTAATGCCTGTTGTTAATCGCGCGCTTTCAGGCCCTATCAATATCCATTGCGACCATTCCGACACAATGGGCGCCAGGGATTCGGGCTGGCTGCAGATATATTGCGAGAACGGCCAAGAGGTATATGAAAATACTATTCTCGCGGTCAGGATAGCCGAGCATAAGGACATACTTTTACCAGTGATGGTGTGCCAGGACGGTTTTGTCACCAGCCACGCCGTGGAAGGCATCGAACTTTTCGACGATAAAAAAGTAAAAGAGTTTGTGGGAGAATACAAACCCGCTCACCCTCTACTGGATGTGGACCACCCTGTGACATACGGACCTTTGGACCTGCAGGATTACTATTTCGAGCATAAGCGCCAGCAGTCCGAGTCAATGAAGGCGGCGTTGAACATAATGCCTGAGCTATTCAAGGAATTCGAGAAGACATTCGGGACAAAATACGATTTTATAGATACCTATAAATTAGATGACGCGGATATCGCTATAGTGGCGCTGTCGTCCACAGCGGGCACGGCAAGGATGGTGGTTGACGAGTTAAGGTCAAAGGGCGTTAAGGCAGGGCTTTTGAGGCCGAGAGTTTTCAGGCCTTTCCCGAGAGAAAAGATTTTGGCCGCGTTTAAGAATGTCAAGGCGTTAGCCGTGCTTGACAGGGCGGAATCATTCTCAGCCGAAGGCGGGCCTCTTTATACTGAAGTAAAAGCCGCGTTATACGATTCATCCATAAAGCCTTTTGTCATGAATTACATATACGGCCTGGGCGGAAGGGATATATTCCCGGAAGATATCAGGAAAGTCTTCACCGAACTCGGAAGCGTATTAAAAAATAAAAAAGTCGCTAATCCCGTGAATTATCTCGGGTCAAGGGAATAACATGGCAAACATAAAAGAACTCTCAAAAATACCGGAACGTCTTTCAGGCGGACATCGGCTTTGCGCGGGATGCGGGGCGTCGATAATAGTGCGCCAGGTTTTAATGGGCACCAAAGACTATGTTGTAGCGGGCTCAGCCACAGGATGCCTTGAAGTCGCTACCACTATCTATCCTTTTACAGCCTGGAAAGTGCCTTTTATACATTCAGCGTTCGAGAACGCCGCCGCGACCATGAGCGGTGTCGAGACAGCTTACCGGGCGCTCAAGAAAAAAGGCAAGATCACAAAAGATATAAAGTTCATCTCCTTTGGCGGTGACGGCGGCACATATGATATAGGGCTGCAGTCCCTGTCAGGCGCGCTTGAAAGAGGGCATAAGTTTGTTTACGTATGTTACAATAACGAAGCTTACATGAATACAGGCATACAGCGCTCAGGCGCGACCCCTAAAGGAGCGTCCACCACTACCGCTCCGTCAGGTAAAGCGAGTTACGGCAAGGTGCAGAGCAAAAAAGACCTTACTTCGATCGTAGCGGCTCATAAGATCCCTTATGTGGCGCAGGCATCCGCTTCCCACTGGAATGACCTTGTTACCAAAGCTGAAAAGGCGTTCGCGGCGGACGGCCCGGCTTTTATAAATGTGATCGCCACATGCCACAGGGGGTGGAGATTCCCGCAGGAAAAATCCATAGAGATATCCAAGCTCGCGGTAGATACAGGAGCGTGGCCTTTAATAGAAGTGGAGAACGGCATATGGCGCTTCACCTATAAACCCAAAGAGAGAAAACCCATAGTCGAATGGCTCAAATCCCAGGGCCGCTTCAGCCATCTTTTCACGGAAGAAAATAAACATATTATAGACGAGATCCAGCAGGGCATAGACGAAAACTGGGCGCGTCTTGAAAATCTTTGCAACTCAACCTGTAAAGTAGCATAATATATAAAGGAAACATTCCCCGGTAGCTCAATGGTAGTAGCGACTGGCTGTTAACCAGTAGGTTGCTGGTTCGAGTCCAGCCCGGGGAGCCAAGTGTGTTTTGTTCCCCCTATCAGTACTGATAGGGGGATTTTTTTTGTCCTCTTGTACTGCTGCCTTTTCGGCAGCGGTCGGGTGGGGGCGACCGCTG
>JBAZEP010000028.1:0-20879 GCA_041653835.1 Candidatus Omnitrophota bacterium | reverse complement strand
TTGAAAAATTATGCCTATGAGGTTTAATGAGTGAAAAAAGCCTTAAGAGAGGTTATTTTAAGAAAGAAAGCGTAAAAAGACTTTTGGATGAGCATGTAGCGGCCAGGGCGAATAACGGCGCCAGGATATGGAGTTTATTGTTCCTGGAACTGTGGCATAGAGAATTTATTGATAGAGCTTGATTTTTGGATTATCTGTGATATACTCCTAATTAGTTAAACTAATTAGGAGTATATCGCTATATGGAAAAGATAAAAAGAATTCTGAAATTAGACCTTCCCAAAGGTCAATCCGCGTTTTTATGGGGCCCCAGAAAAACCGGGAAAACCAGCTATCTCAAGGAGCACTTTCCTGACAGCCTATATTATGATTTTCTGAAGACTGATCTATTTTTTGAGTTGTCCAAAAATCCTTCCTTATTCCGCGAAAGACTGCTCGCGAAAGAAGAAAAAAGCCTGACTAAGCCTATAATATTAGATGAGGTTCAAAAAATTCCTCAAATCCTGGATGAGATCCACTGGCTGATAGAAAATAAAGGCCTGAGTTTTATATTATGCGGTTCGAGTGCCAGGAAGTTAAAGAGAGGGCATGCTAATTTACTGGGGGGCAGGGCATGGCGTTACCAGCTTTTTCCGTTTGTAAGCGCGGAACTAAAGGATATGAATTTATTAAGGGCATTGAATCAAGGCATGGTGCCTTCGCATTATCTTGATGGTAAAAATTACAAAAAATCTTTAATAGCGTATGTCCAGGATTATTTAAAAGAGGAGGTTTTTAACGAAGGGCTTGTCCGCAATATTCCTGCGTTTTCCAGGTTTTTTGACGCTATTGGGTATTCGCACGGAGAATTGACAAATTATTCAAATATTGCCAGGGACTGCGGGGTAGATGCGAAGACCGTGAGGGAGTATTATCAGATACTGGTGGATACGTTATTGGCTATAAGACTGGAGCCTTTTAAAAGAAGGCAGAGCCGTAATGTTATTATAAGCGCTCCGAAATATTATTTGTTCGATGTTGGAGTCAGCGGGATATTGACTAAGCGGCATTTAGAGGATATTAAAGGAGAAGAATTTGGAAAAGCATTCGAGCATTTAATCCTTATGGAGATAAACGCTTACCGCTCTTACAGCGAGTCAAATTTTGATATTAATTTTTGGAGGACCAAATCAGGGCTGGAGGTGGATTTTGTGCTTGGAAAAGGAGAGGTGGCTGTAGAAGTAAAAGGTTCGAGCAGGATCGACAGCAGGGATTTGAAATCATTGAAGGCATTTATTGAGGAATATTCTCCAAAAAAAGCTGCGCTTGTTTGCAATGAAAAGGAAAAAAGAGTTGTAGGTAAAATACAGATTATGCCGTGGAGAGATTTTTTGTCTGAACTATGGGCAGGCAATGTGTTGTGAGGGGCAGCCGACGCCTATTGACAAAATAAAAATATAGATTATACTCTATATAGGGATAGGTTATAATCTATATTCAAGCATAGTGAGGATTTCTATGGATTTGAAGCTGAGAGAGGCGCAAAAACTTGTCCTGAAGGTTTTTTCGCGAGAGGCGGAGGATTTCGCGCTTGCCGGCGGCACAGCGCTTGAATTATATTATCTGCGTCACAGGTTTTCTTCGGATCTGGATTTTTTTTCAAGAAAATACCCTGCTTCAGAAATAGATACTCTGGTAAAGGCCTTTGAAAAACATCTGGATAGGAAAATTCATCTGGAATCAGAATTTGTTTCCGGCAATAAGGCGCGCGTCCGGTTTTATGTTATACCGGTCAAAGGTTCGGGTAGGCCGTTAAAGATCGATTTTGTTGAAGATGTTGTATGTACTTACCCGGTAATACGGAAAATTGACGGTGTCCGCGTGTATAGCGCGGAGGATCTATATCTGCATAAAATAGCCGCTATTTCCGGCACTCAAGCTATAACAGATGAGGTCGGCAGGCAAGTCAGCGAAGGCCGCAAAGAGGCGCGGGATGTATTTGACTTATATATGCTTTCAAAAAAAATACAGCCATTGCATCTATTTCTGCGCGGCCTTTCGCCCCGGTTCCAAAAAGGGATAGTTCACTGGTATCGGACATTTTCCAGGCAGGAACTTAAGCTTGCGCTAATGGAGCTGGATATTTACGATACTGAGTTTAATGCCAGGGAATTAGTTATTTACCTGGAAAACGAGGTTAAACAATTAGCCATGGAGGCGATAGAATAATGTTTATTTCAAAATATTTTTGGGACATAAGTGAAAATGCCCTGAAAGAAACAGCCATGATACTTAAAAATCCAAAACATCCGCAATTTCCGGTTAAAATGGTAATTTTTCTGTCGCGCTGTGATAAACCAAAGGAGCTGTTTTCTTTGATCACAAAGGACGCGTTTATAGACGCATGGCCAAAGATCAGGGCTCAATGGATAAAACGCGCGCGGCAATCAGATTTCAGGGATTGGTGGGAAACAATCTATGAACAGCTCGTAGATGCGCATGGACGAGCACGCAGAAAGCCCGCAAGCGCCACGCCGGTTTTTTTCCGGAAGTTTGGGGCGCTTATTAAAGAAGCGAGGATCCGGAAAGGGTTGAGCCAGGAACAATTGGCGCATCGCATAGGCATGAAACAGCCGGATGTTTCCAGGATAGAAGAAGGCAGGAAAAATATCACGCTATACACCGTTATGCGTTTCTGCAATGTTTTAGGCATTAAGAAAATTACAGTAGACTAGATTTAGGGGAGATGAGGTATGATTAAGGGGAAGAGAAGTTTCGGCTGGGTGCCTGACAGGCCTGACCAGAGGGATTATCTGTATAGCGCCATAAGGCCTGTGGTAAGATTGCCGGCGAAAACAGACCTGAGGGAGTTTTGCTCTATCGTTGAAAACCAGGGCATGCTCGGGAGCTGTACGGCGAATGCCCTGGCGGGGAATCTGGAATATCTGGATAAAAGAGGCCTATCCGACTCCGTGAGTCGCCGTAGGCGACTCACGGAGTCGGACTATACTGACGTCAGCAGGCTGTTCATTTATTACAATGAAAGGGTATTGGAAAATACGGTTGATTATGATTCGGGCGCGTCGCTGAGAGATGGGATAAAGACATTGAGGAAACATGGCGCGTGTTGGGAAAAGACATGGCCATATCTGATAGAAAGATTTACGAGGAAGCCTTCTAAAAAATGCTATCTGGAAGCTAAAAAACATCGCATCGAATCCTACCACCGCATAAATAGCCTGCCTGAAATGCTTAGTTGCCTTGCCGAGGGATATCCGTTTGTATTCGGTTTTACCGTGTACGAGAGTTTCCAATCCCAGGCTGTGGCTAAAACAGGTATAGCCCATATGCCGAGGAAAAAAGAGAAGGCCCTTGGAGGCCACGCTGTCCTGGCAGTAGGTTATAACCAAAAGGACAAGAGGTTCCTGGTCCGGAATTCATGGGGGACTAAGTGGGGCAAGGACGGCTATTTCACTATGCCTTACGAATACCTTGAAACCCTTTCAGCGGATTTCTGGACAATAAGAAAGTAAGTACTTGACAATACTTGTCTTGTCAAGTATAGTTATTTATAGGAGGTGGTTATCATGACTACTGTGCAATATTCTACCAAACTTACACCAAGGCAGATAAAAGAGTTAAAGACGATATCAGAAAAAACTCATATCCCTCAGGCTGTTTTGGTTAGAGAGGCCGTAAATGTCCTTATCGAGGAGTTGAATAGTAAAGATATTTCTAAGGATTTTATGGGGCTTGTCAGGAAAAGAGTAAAAGAAGAAAAAAGTCTTCTTAAGAGGCTTGCTTCTTCATGATCTATCTCAAGATAAATGAGATTCTGGCTATTTATGAGGAAGTAATACGAGAAACAGGCGGATCAAAAGGCATAAGGGATATTCGTCTTCTCGAGTCCGGTGTTGCCAGGCCTCAAGCAACATTCGGAGGAGAAGATCTTTATCCCGATGTGTTTTCAAAAGCAGCAGCGCTTGGGCATTCTATTATTCAAAATCATCCTTTTGTTGATGGCAATAAACGTGTAGGCTATATGTCTATGAGAATTTTTTTAAATATAAATGGTTATGATATCAAAGCGTCTTTTGCTGATAAATATAAATTTGTCATGGAAATAGCTGAGAAAATATTAAATGAGGAATCTATTGCCGGGTGGTTGAAGAAGCACAGTTGGAAGGAAATCTTGTAATTGAGCCATATGAATACCTCGAAACCCTTTCCGCGGATTTTTGGACAATACGAAAATAATATGAAAATTTTGAGGATAATAGCGAGACTTAATATCGGCGGGCCGGCGAGGAATGCGGTGCTTTTAAGCGAAGGGTTTCCCGGGACAGTCCTGGTTTGCGGGAAGACAGCTGGAAGCGAAGGCGATATGTTGTATCTTGCCGGACAGAAAGGCATAAAGCCGGTTATTGTGGAAGAATTAGGCAGGGAATTATCATGGAAAGACGATTGGGCGGCATTCTGGAAGATATACAGGATTATCAAGCAGGAGAAACCTGATATCATACATACGCATACGGCGAAAGCAGGGGCATTGGGCAGGATGGCGGGAATTATATACCGGTTCCAAACCCGCATTGGGGGACCCAATGCGGGTTTGTCTCCTTATTTAGTGCATACGTTCCATGGTCATGTATTTCATGGTTATTTCGGGAGGATCAGGACGGAGTTTTTTATATGGACAGAAAAAATATTGGCGTTATTCACGGACAAGATCATTACCGTGAGCCAAAATTTAAAAGATGAATTAGCGCGTAAATACAGGATAGCCCCGGAGGAAAAAATACAGGTCATAGAATTGGGATTTGAACTGGATGAGCTTTTGAAATTGCCGCCCCGGGAGAACAGCGGGACTGTCAATATCGGGATTGTAGGGAGATTAGTGCCGATAAAGAATCATAAAATGGTTCTCGACTGCGCTTGTATGATAAAAAAGAATGCCCGCTCGAACGCTATTAGAATAATAATCGTTGGGGACGGAGAATTGAAAAAAGAACTGGTAAGATACATAGAGGAATTAGGCATAAAAGATATGGTTGAATTCAGGGGATGGGTAAAGGACTTGAAGGCTATCTATGAAGAGCTTGATATAGCGGTATTGACTTCACTGAACGAAGGAACGCCTGTATCGCTTATAGAGGCGATGGCAGCTGCCAGGCCTGTGGTGGCTACGAAAGTCGGAGGAGTATCGGATATAGTGGAAGACGGTAAGAATGGATATCTGGCAGAATCGGAAGATGCGGAGGAATTCAGCAAAAAATTATCGGATTTGATAAAGGATCCGGAGAAAAGAAGAAAATTTGGGGAATATGGGAGAAATATGGTAAAGGAACGGTTCTCAAAAGAAAGGTTGATTAAAGATACTAAAAGGTTGTATAATACTATCTTGCAAAAAAAGTGAAAATAATTGAAAGAAAATAGCCTCCAAATGTGTCTTATATAGTAGAGAGGAGGCTATATATGGCCATGAACAAGAAAAAAACAGGCGAAATAGCGGAATTAAGAAGACACATGGGTGTCTTGGTGGAGGGATTGCGTTCAGAAATTAAGGTGGTAGCTGAACAGCATGGAGGCATTGTTAATAGATTGGACAACATTGATAATAAATTGGGCGTTATGGAGTTAGATCTTAACGCGATTAAGGGTGCGCTTTTCACATTTAGTCATAAGCTTGATAACCATGAAGGTAGAATTTACAAATTAGAATCTAGTAAATAACCATTATCAATCAACCTCGCAGGAGGCCTATGGCTACCTGCGAGGTTATCATGAAATAGGAGATCAGATGAAAGTCTTAATTACAGGCGGGGCTGGATTTATAGGGTCGCACTTAAGCGATGAATTGTTAGCCGGCGATAATGAGGTAACTGTCCTGGATAATCTTTCTACAGGCAGGTTTGAGAATATAGCTCATTTAGAGGGGAACAAAGCTTTCCAGTTCGTGGAAGGCGACATCCTGAACGAAACGCTTGTTGATAAATTAGTGGAAAGATGCGACGTAGTATATCATCTGGCGGCGGCGGTAGGCGTCGATCTTGTAGTTAAAAAGCCGCTGGAATCTTTAGTTACTAATATCAAGGGCAGTGAGATAGTCCTTGATATGGTGCACAGGTATCATAAAAAAATTCTTATCACTTCTACTTCTGAAATATACGGTAAAAATACAAACGGCCCATTAAAAGAAGATGATGACAGGATCCTGGGCTCGCCTCTAAAAGTAAGATGGGGATATTCTACCGCTAAAGCGGTGGATGAGATGCTCGCTTACATATACTGGAAAGAGAAAAAAGTCCCGACTATCATAGTCAGGCTTTTCAATACTGTAGGCCCGCGCCAGACAGGCGCGTACGGGATGGTCATTCCCAGATTTGTAAATCAGGCGCTCAAGAATGAGGATATTACCGTATACGGCACAGGCAAGCAGTCCAGGTGCTTTCTGCACGTCAAAGACGTAATCAAGACGCTCATAAAACTCATGAATAATAAAGATGCCGTGGGCCAGGTCTTCAATATCGGCAGCCAGGAAGAGATCACTATAGAAAATCTTGCCAAAAAGATCATAGAGATCACTAAAAGCAAATCCAAGCTTGTTTACATATCATACGAAAAAGCGTACGAAGAAGGTTTTGAAGATATGCAGCGCCGTGTGCCTGATACGACGAAGGTCAAAAATTTAGCCGGTTTTAAACCCACCATGGATTTGGAAGGCATTATAAAAAGCGTAGTTGGGTATTATAAAAAATAATTATGCTTAAAGCCTATCTGATACCCTTTTTATTATCTTTCAGCCTGTCCTTTATTTTTACCCCTGTTGTCAAAAAAATAGCTTTGTTAAAAGGCCTGGTAGCCAGGCCGCGCGAGGACAGATGGAGCAAGAATCCCACAGCCCTTTTCGGCGGCATAGCTATATTCCTGAGTTTTATCATACCGTATATTATTTTTACCAGGTTTACGATCGAGAACCTCGGCATTTTACTCGCAGGGTGTTTTATTTTCGGGGTAGGGATCCTGGACGACATCGTGCATATAAAGCCTTACACGAAACTTTTGGCTCAGATAGTCGTGGCGGCTTTCCTTGTAAACTTCGGCATGAATATAAACGCGATACCGCACCCTCTTATAAGCATACCTTTTACTATATTCTGGATAGTAGCTATAGTGAATTCATTCAATCTCCTGGATAATATGGACGGCCTTTCCGGAGGCATAGGGGCGATAGTAGGTATAGTTTTATTCCTGTTTTCCGCCCTGAACGGGAATTTTGAGGTGGGCCTGCCCGCGTTGATTTTGGCCGGGAGCCTACTGGGATTTTTGAGGTATAATTTTAATCCTGCCCAGATCTTTATGGGGGATTCCGGAAGCATGTTCATAGGCTTTATGCTCGGCGCCATTACTTTACAAGGCACCTGGAAAGAACCGACGCATCTTATAATGGTGCTTCTTATACCCATTATGGTGCTGGCAGTGCCTTTATTCGACACCATGTTTGTTACTCTTATGAGGAGCGCCAATTCCAGGAAGGTTTTTCAGGGAGGCAAAGACCATATCTCCCACAGGATGGTTGTCCTTGGGCTTTCGGAAAAAAAGACGGTCATGGCGTTATATTGCGTAAGCATAATATTCGGCGCCATAAGTATACTGTCCATGTTTGTAAGCCCGGCTGTGACGATCATCCTCATACTTTTAGCGGTAATAAGCCTCATATATTTCGCGCTTTTCCTGGGAAAGGTGAAGGTATATGAAGGGAAAGAGTTCGATCGCGCGAAGAAGAAGAACGGCGGCATAGTTTTAAACACAGTGCTTCTTCATAAAAGAAGGATTCTGGAGGTAACCGTTGATTTTGTGCTGATATGCGCGGCGTATATCTCTGCGAACCTCCTGAGATACGAAGGCATCCTGACCATGGACAGCCAGAATATAATAGTGAAGTCCCTGCCTTTGATGCTGATCATAAAGTTTATCGTATTTTTCAAGTTCGGGCTCTACAGGGGGATGTGGAGGTATGTCGGCATACCAGACCTTGTCAATATATTCAAGGCTGTTTCTTTCGCGTCCATTGCTTCGGCGGTCGTGGTGGTTTTTATATGGCGGTTCCAGGGATTTTCAAGGACAGTTTTTATTATCGACTGGTTACTGCTTTTTCTTTTTGTGTCGGGGTCAAGGGTGCTGGAAAGGGTGTATAAAGAGATATTCGACCAGGCATCCCTCAGCGGTAAAAAGGTGCTTATATACGGCGCCGGGGACGCGGGAGAATTTATTTTAAGGGAGATAAGGAATAACAGGGTCCTGCATTGTGAACCTGTCGGATTTCTGGATGACGATGAAGAAAAGGTCGGCAGGCGTATACATGGCGTAGCTATCCTGGGCACGAAAAAAGACTTGGAAAAAGTCCTGAGATCCAAAGAAGTGGATGAACTTATAATAGCGATCCCCGGCATAGAAAATCAAATCCTGGAAGAAGTAATATCTATCTGCAACAGCCTTGATATAAAGCATAAGAAGATCTCGGATATTCTCCCTAGATAGATTAGGCTTGTTTTCTTAATGCGGGATTCAAGGCAGGATCGTTATACATCTTGTGTTGTTTGTAAGATTTGATTTTTTTCTTTCCCGTGTAAATATCATCCATCAATTCTTTGAGGCATTTCAAAAGGTCGGCGGAGCGCTCCTGTACCTGTTCGAGCATTTTAGCACATTTTTCCCTGTGATCGATATCCGCGTCTTCGCGGCCGATCTCTTTTTTAAGATTATAACTCCTTAGAGCCAGTATTGTGAGGCGGTCGTAGAGGCTTCCAGGGGTTTCGGAATTCATGGGCAAAGACTGGTCAATAGAACCAAGCTTTCTTTCAACGTCTTCCCTGATAAGCGCGTCCAGTTTATCTATCAGGTCATTTCTGAGCTGGTTTTCTTTGTCTATATTTCTTTTCATTTCGGCTATATACTTGTCAGAGGTGTCTTTACGCCTGGCCTCGTCTTCATAGCCCCAGAGCGTGAAATTCGCGGTCAAAAGGTCCAGTATGGTCTTTTCAATAGGCGTGGCGCCGGTATTTTTAAAGTCCTTATTATACAGTTCTTCCACGAACTTATTTATAGATTTAAACCAGTTTTCCATAGTGAAAATAGTATACCATATTTCCATATTTTATGGTATATTATAAACTCAAATGAGAAAGAATATTCTGGTTATAAACCCCTTTGGCATAGGGGATGTGCTGTTTTCGACGCCTTTGGTTTCCAGCATCAGGAAAGCTTACCCTGACTGCTATATAGCATATATATGTAATCTAAAGACAAGGGATATATTGACTACGAATCCGGCAATAAACGAGGTCATTGTATTCGAAAGGGATGAGTACCGGAATCTCTGGAAAAAGTCAAAAAGAGCGGCTATAAAAAAATTCCTGGGTTTTTGGAAAGAGATAAAAAAGAGAAAATTTGACATTGTTTTTGACCTGTCGCTTGGCAAGGAATACGCGTTTTTTTGCTGGCGGAGCGGCATAAAAGACAGAAGGGGATTCGACTACAAGGGCAGAGGAAGGTTCCTGAACCATAAAATCGCGTTTGACGGCTTTAATGATAAACCCGTCGCCGAATACTATTTAGACCTTCTTGGTTCTCGACTCTCCGCCTACGGCGGATCGCTCGAACAATATTCTTCGAGCGGAGTTCTGAGCGAAGCGAAGGACGAAGTTGAGAAGCATAAGACAGTTTTGATCACGACGGACGAGGATAAGGCATTTGTAGATAATTTTTTAACTCGTTCCGGCATTAAAAATGGAGATATTTTGGTAGGCATCGCCCCTGGCGGGGGCATGAGTTTTGGAAAGGAAAAGCAAGGCAGAAGAAGATGGCCCGCGGGAAAATTTGCCGAGCTTTCAGACAGGATTATCGAAAAATACAACGTAAAACTTGTCCTAATATGGGGCCCAGGAGAAGAAGGGCTTATAAAAGAAATAACAGATAAGATGAAAACAAAGCCGGTTATTGCCCCTAAAACCACTATAAGGGAGACAGCGGCGCTGATGAAAAAGTGTAAGCTGGTGGTTTCCAATGATGGCGGCATGCTCCAGATAGCCGTGAGCCAGGGCATTCCTACAATATCGATATATGGGCCTACGGATGCCAAAGTCTATGGCCCTTACCCGAAGAGTGAAAAAAATATAGTCATAACTTCGGATATAGATTGCAGGCCATGTTATAAAAAATTTAAATTGCCCGAATGTGATAATAAAAAATGCCTGGAAGATATTTCAGTAGATGAAGTTTTTAAAAATATAAAAATAGGAGAATAGAATGAAAGTAGATAGTTTCTCGCTTAAACGGCAATATGAACAAATAAAGGATGAATTAAAAGCACCGATAGAAAAAGTTATGATGTCAGGCGGTTTTATCTTAGGCGAAGATGTCGGGCTTTTCGAAAAAGAGTTTGCCGGGTATTGCGGGGCTAAATACGGCATAGGCGTGAACTCAGGCACGGACGCGTTGTTTCTGGCATGCCTTGCCTGCGGCATCGGGAAAGACGACGAAATAATAACCCCTACTTACACTTATATAGCCACCAGTTTCGGGATCTCTATGGCAGGCGCCAGGCCGGTATTTGTCGATATGGAAGAAGCGACCTGTAATATGGACGTCTCGAAAATAGAAAAAGCGATTACTAAGAAAACAAAAGCTATTTTACCCGTGCATTTATACGGGCACGCGGCTGATATGGACCCTATTTTAAATATCGCGAATAAACACGGCCTTAAAGTCATTGAAGATTGCGCCCAGGCGCATGGGGCTCTTTATAATAATAAAAAAGTCGGCGGGCTTGGGGACGCGGCGTGCTTCTCGTTTTATCCTACTAAAAATCTCGGCGCTTTCGGGGACGGGGGGATGATAGTTACCAGTTCCGAAGAGATCAGGGGCAAGGCGCTCCTCCTCCGTGATTACGGAAGAAAAGGGAGATATGAAAATATAATCAAAGGCTATAATTCCAGGCTTGATACTTTGCAGGCGGCTATTCTCCGGGTAAAATTCAAACATCTGGATGAATGGAATGAAAAGCGCAGGAAAAACGCCGGCCTGTACTCCAGATTATTTAAAGAAGCAGGGCTTGATATAGTTCTTCCTTGTGAAGCGGAATACGCGAAACATGTTTATCATCAATATGCTGTCAGGATAAAAAACAGGGAGAAAGTGATGGAGAAATTAGCTGATAAAGGCGTGAATCCTCTAATCCATTATCCTATACCGATACACCTGCAGGAATGTTATAAAGAGCTTAGCTATAAAAAAGGCGGCTTCCCTATAGCCGAGAAATGCTGTGAAGAGATCATGAGCCTGCCCATGTATCCTGAATTGACCGAAGAAGAAATAAGATACGTCGTGGATTCTATAAAAACAGTATGAAATTATTAATCATCGGCGCTTCAGGGGTATTGGGAAGCAGGTTATATAACGACACCATAAAAAATAAGTGGAATGTAACGGGTACATTCTGTTCTCATGAACGCGAGGGTTTATCCTGCCTGGATGTAAGCGATAAAAATGGCCTCGAAAAGATATTCTATTCTTTCAAACCCGAAGTTGTAGTAATGGCAGGCGGTATAACAAACGTCGACCTGTGCACTTTGAAACCAAAGCTTGCCGAAGATGTTAATATAAATGGGACATTGAATCTGGTAAGGAAAATAAAAGAATACGGCTCGAAGCTGGTCCATATATCCACGGATTACATATTTGACGGTAAAAACGGACCGTATAAAGAAGAAGATAAAACAAATCCTATAAATAAATACGGCGAGACCAAGCTGGAAGCGGAAAATATTATAAGAAGTAAACTCAAAAACTACCTGATAGTCCGCACCGCCCAGCTTTGCGGCATAGACCATACGGGGAAAAATTTCGTGCTGAAGATAATCCAAAACATGAAAAGCGGCAAAAAAGTTTACGCGGCAAATGACCTGTATTCCACTCCTACATATTCCGGCCTATTATCGGATATAATAATAAAACTGATAGAAAAAAAGGCCGCCGGAATTTATCATGGCGCGGGTTCGGAATTTATAAACCGCTATGATTATGTAAATAAAATAGCGGATGTGTTTGGGCTGGATAAATCCCTGATACAGCGGGTTGAATTAAAAGACCTTGAACTCATAGCGAGGCGCCCCAAAAAAGGCGGATTAAGAGTCGATAAGGTAATGAGAGAAAAGATAACCGTGCCGTATGATTGCGGAACAGGGCTGGAATTTTTAAAGAAGGACATGGACTGTGCCTGATATAAAATGTGATATTATCATACCTGTCTGGAATGAATACGAACTTACAAAAAAGTGCGTAGAAAGCATAGAAAAGAATACCGCCTTATCTTACAGGATCATCCTGGTAGATAATGCGAGCGATGCCCAGACCGCGGCTTATTTAAAAGAGTTATCAGAAAAAGATCCGGCCGTCGTAACCCTTATAAGGAATGAAGAAAACCTGGGTTTTCCAAAGGCAGTAAATCAGGGAATAGCGGTGTCCATAGCTCCTTATGTATGCATTTTGAATAATGATACTGAGGTTTATCCGGGCTGGCTTGAAGAGATGATTAAGATAGCAGAAATCAATCCCGGCATCGGCATAGTAAATCCTTCCAGCAACAATACAGGCAATCCAGAGCCTTTGAACGGGTTTTCGGGCAAATATATAGCAGTATCATCCTGCATTGGTTTTTGTATGCTCATAAAGAGAGATGTCATCGATAAGATAGGGAGATTTGACGAAATATTCAGCCCGGGCAATTTTGAAGATACAGATTTTTCCAGGCGGGCGGTAAAGGCAGGGTATAAATGCGCTATAGCGCAAGGGGCATATGTATATCATGCCCAGAACACGGGCTTTAAGAAGATAAAAGGCAGGGATGAAAAGTTTAAAAGAAACCTGGATATTTTCAATAAAAGGTGGGGGCGTATCAAGAGGATAGCCTATATTGTCAAAGATCTGAAAAAAGATAAGATCGGGGCGTTGGAAAAAGCTGTCAGGGATTTATTGGATAAAGGGCACTGGGTTTATGTTTTTATCAAGAAAGATTCTGTAAAGCCTGTTTTAGAGAACCACGGCTCTCTGCGTATTTTTGAGATAGGAAAGTTTATGTTTGATGTGAAAGTATTCTGGAAAATATTTTCACGCAAAAAAAAGTTTGACGAGGTTTTCAAAGGCTATGGAAAAAAATAAAAGTTATTTTATTCATGA
Source organism: Candidatus Omnitrophota bacterium (assembly GCA_041653835.1). Classification (GTDB taxonomy): domain Bacteria; phylum Omnitrophota; class Gorgyraeia; order Gorgyraeales; family Gorgyraeaceae; genus UBA10183. The sequence continues at coordinate 7,664 of JBAZEP010000028.1, read as the reverse complement.
TAGGGGAGATTTGCTGGCTATTTTCCCGGAATGCGCGAAGAAGGTGCTGGAAATAGGATGCGGCGCGGGCATTCTCGGGGAAGCCCTGAAAGGCCGTGGGGCAGAAGAAGTGATAGGGGTGGAGAAAGACAGAGATTCGTGCATATCTGCGGGAAAACGCCTGGACAGGGCTTTATGCCTGGATGCGGAGACGGATGAGATGCCTTTTAATGAAGGTTATTTTGACTGCATTATATACGGGGATGTCGTTGAGCATTTTAATGATCCCTGGGGAGCGCTTAAAAAACACAAAAGATTTTTAAAAGAAGGCGGTATCATGTTGGCCAGCATTCCGAATATCAGGTATTATAAAGTTTTGATACGGCTTTTAGCCGGGACATGGGACTATACGGATGCCGGCATATTGGATAGGTCGCATATAAGATTTTTTGCGCTTATAAACATTAGGGAATTGTTTGAGGATAACGGATTCAGCATAACATCGATAAGAAGAAACATAGTGGCCTCGCGGGGATTCAGGATATTGAATTTTTTGCTGTTCGGGGCATTAAAAGATTTTTTGACATACCAATATTATGTAATAGCCAGATATACAGGAAAAGGCTTCCACAAGCGGGATTCAAGAAAACAGAGACCTGTTTATAAATTCTGAGCGGAAATGCGGAATATATTCAAAAAAAGAAACCCCATAAAATTTATAAGGAAAAAGATAAGGGAGTATTTTTTCTTTAAGGACAAAAGGACTCTATTCAAGGTTAATTTAGGCGAGTCTGTGTATGATGACGCGATTTTTAAAAACAGGAATAAGGCCGCCTACATTGAATACGGAGAAGCAGTAGAAAAAATATTCAGTCCTCCTAATCTTATTGATATAGGCTGCGCAAACGCGTATTTGTTGGAATATTTTCATAATAAAGGAATGCAAAAAATAGCGGGCATTGAAGGCGCGGAGACGGCTTTTAAATATATGCCTCCGGCGGTCAAAGAAAAAGTTTTAAAGGCGGATTTAAGCAAAGAGAAGAACGTTTTAAATAATATAAGATTTTATTTGGTTAATTGCACAGAAGTCGGGGAACATATCCCATGTAAATATGAAGATATATTTTTAAAAAATATACAACAATTTGTCGGCAATTATCTCATATTGTCCTGGGCTAATACATGGGAAGAGTGGCTGGGTTTCGATAGGCAGCAGCATGTGAATCCCCGGAGCAAGCGATATGTAATAAAGAAACTTAAAAACCTGGGCTTGAGATATAACAGAAACATCACGGCAGGCTTAATAAAAGAACTGAGATCAAAACCAAATGTTTTTAGGCACTGGATAAAAAATATCATGGTTTTTGAAAACCGCGGGTAAAAATAAACCTCATGAAAAAATTATTGCGCAGTTTTTATAAAAATTTCTGGTTATTTAACCGGATACGTTATTTTTATACGCCTCTGAGGGTAAATAGGAAGAGCCATTTGCTGCTTTTTGACAATTCCAGATTTTACAGGCTGAATTTGAATTGCCGTGGAAATACATATTACGGTTATGTGAACATAGAGGAAACCAGAACTAAGTTTCGCGTGTATGTATCGCCGTTGCATAGGCTGCCTTTTGCGGATAATAAAGTTAAATCTATTTTTGTTGATTTTGAACCAATGAGGACAAAAAAAAATCTATATGGTATTTTCAGAGAATGGGGCAGGGTCATTGTCCCTAACGGCATATTAATGATAGATAATATCGAATTATCCGGAGATATTGAGAGGCCTCTTTTAAAAACAGGTTTCGTGAGAGTTTATTTTGAATTTCAAAAGAATCTGCCATGCTTCTTTTTTATTTATAACCCGCCTAAGAATTTTTATGATATCGATGGATTTTATTCCAGCAATAATGGGAATGCACTTTTTATATCAAAACAGGAGATGCCTGGTTCAGATAAAGTAAGGCCGGAAGACTTAATTTTTGAAAACGAGGGTTTTGACGAGATAAGCATAGTAAATGTTTTGGAATATATAGCGCCTGAATCCATACAAAGTTTTATCCTGAAGTTAAAAGGATTTTTAAAGCCGGGCGGGGCATTGAAAGTCTTGGTAAATAATGAGCGCTTTCTTGAGGATGGAAAATACATCAGTTTTTTCGATAAGGCAAGTTTGGCTCAATATTTTACGGAATCAGGTTTTTTGATAGAGAAAATAGATATGATAAACGACTCTATAAATATGTATATGAGAAAAAAACGTCCCTTTTCCGGGGCGGTTGTAGCTATTCAAAAACCCAGGCGCATATGCGCCATAGGCCAATATATAATGAACAGGTATAATCAGCTTGGGTTCAACTGGGATGGGATACCGAGGGCGATGGATGAGTTGGAATATGATTATATGCTGTTAGAAGGCATGAGGAATATGGACAATAAAATCCTGCGCAAGGCTATATTGGAATACAAGCCGGAATATATCCTTTTATTATTAAAAGAAAACCTGCCGTTGTTATTGGATATCGCCGGAGATTTGAAGAAGATAGGGACAAAGACTATATTTTGGTTTACTGATCCGGACAAGGCGTGGCAAATGGATTTAAACGGAGTCCTGGATTTTATGTTTTTGAATAATACCGGACAGATAGAAGATTATAAAAAATGCTTCAATATAAAAAATGTTCATTTCATGGCGCAGCCATGCACCCCTTCAATTATGCATAAGTGCAATCTTCCCGAAATCTATGATGTAGGTTTTGCCGGGGCCCTGAGTAAAGACAGGGTACATGATACCAGAAGAAAAGTCATGTCCGAATTGTCGGATAAGTTCAAAACGGCTGTTACAAAACACACTAGGAACAATATCTCCGAATTTTATTCGCAATGTAAAATAGTTTTTGGAGCAAGCGACTTTAAATATGAACTTTATACGTCCAATAGGATATACGTTGCTATGAGTTGCGCAAGGTTATACCTGACCAATAAATTCCCGGGCATAGAAAGGCTTTTTGAAAATAAGAAACATCTCTTATGGTTCGAGGATTATAATGAAGTTGTACCTCTCGCGCAATATTACTTGAGGCATGATAATGAACGTAATAATATAGCCATGAACGCGGCAAAGATAGTGCATGCAAAGCATACGTATAAAGAGAGATTAAAAAATATATTTGATATCGTAGACGGTAAAACCAAAGATTTTTATGGTTTTCTGGAATGAAGACTTTTAAATCATAAGAAAATAATGAAAATGAAAGAGCAAAATAGTCTGGATATAAAAATATTGGACGTAGATATAAGGCTGGTTTCTGGAGACAGGAAGTTTTTTTATTATCTATCCTCACTATTCAAAAGATATGAAACTGTTTTCGAAGAAGAAAAGGCAATAATTTCTTCTTTTGACTGGCAGGATGAATTTTTGAAAAAGAATCCCCTGAAGTTATGCAAAACAGCAGATTACAGCAATATAGGGCCGAACATAGCTTTGTCGAAGAAAAATAACGGAATAAAGTTCCTCAAAAAAATTCACGGAAAGCGTTTCAAGGTGGATTTTAAAATATCTGGAAATAAGATACAGCAAGAATTTTTATGCCACAGAAAGCTAATAAAGGATTTTTTTGACAGCTTAAAGGGCAAAAAGCAATATATGGATTTATTTGAGATAAGCTATTATCTGTTTTATTACCCGTTTTTCTGGTTTTTGGAAAATTTCAGAGATATCCATCTTTTACATGCTTCCTGCGTAGATACCCCTAAAGGAGGGATTGTTATTGCGGGTCTGCCAGGGTCAGGCAAAAGCGTTACATCGCTTGGATTGTGGAATAAACGGCCGGAAAATAAGCTTATCTCGGATAATATCGTTCTTTATGACAGGGAAAATATATATACCTGCCCTGAGCCTATAAGGCTTCACGATGAGGGCAAGAAATTAATAGATGATAAACGGCTTCAACGCATTGATATTTTAAATAAAAATACGTGTAAGGGGTTTTATAAGATTGATGAGGGCAGAAAAGATAAATGCAAACCTGTTATTTTTTTACTGGCAGGGCTTTCTGATGAGACTATCATGGAAGAGATGAATTCTGAATCTGCGGCAGGTATGGTGTTTAACCAGAGCCTTCAGGGCGCGGAAATATTAAATTATTTCGAGTATGCGTCTCTCTTAAATTTTTTAAAGCCAGAAAAAAATCTTTTCAAAGATAGGATGGAATCATTAAGCAGCCTTTTTAAGAATGTAAAATGCTTCTCGCTTACTATTTCCAGAAATAATCCTATTGATTCAACGGTTGATAAAATAATGAGTTTATTGTGAAAATAACAAAGATATTGCCTTACCTTAGGTCTTATTTATTTTTTGGAGCCAAAAGGATAGGGTTCTATGCGAATCTCGGTCACGGAGACCTGGGGGATGAGGCGTCTTTTCTGGCAGTTAAGAAGCTGTTAAATAACGATATTCTGCCTATTTCGAAGAAATGTTACGCTTTTAATCCTGGCATCTTGAAAGCTTTTTTAATAGGCTCGGGAGCAGTATTACGGTGGGAATCGCCGTATATTCCTAAGAGGTTATTAACGAGGAAGAAATGGAATTTTCTTGTGGTGCTTTTTTCCGCCGGCATGAATTGCGATTATAATAAAGAGTTCAGCGAAGAAATAAAATCCAGGATAAAAAAATTATGCGGTATTTGCGATTATTTGAGCGTAAGGGATGCTGTTTCTCAAAGGTTTTTGAACGGGCTTGGTTTTGACGATGTGAATATCCTGCCGGATCCTGAACTTGCGCTGGAAGAAAAACCGTATAAACCAGCTTTTAATAAAAAAGGTTTTACCGTAGGAATTGCGCTTAGCCCCCATTCTGAATTCAGCAAAGAAGATTTTGATAAAATAGTGAATGTTTTTTCGCAGTTTACAGACTATCTGACAGCAAGCAATAAAGATGTAATATATCTCAGGTTTGAGACAAAGTCTTCCGAAGATACAAAAGAAGATTATCTTATAAAAGAAATAATGAAGAAGGTTAAAGATAAAAATATGGTAAAAGATTTTAAAGAAGATATTGGTCCGGAAGAAATGCTTTCTGTGATCAAGAATTATTGCGATATAATGGTCTGTATGAGATTACACGCAGCTGTATTCTCCGCTAACGCGGGAGTACCTTTTTTGTGTGTTACTTATAATTTTATGCATGACGGGTTTCTTGATATGCTGGATTCTAAGGACCTGGGTCTGGCAATGACGGATCTTTCAGTGGAATCTTTAAAAGCGAAATACGAATATGTTTTGAACAATTATAAGCCTCTTAAAGCGAGGATAATAGCCAGGAGAGATCATTTAAAAAATATGATTTATAATGAGGTGGAAAAAATCAAAAATCTGGAGGGTATGCATGTCAAATAAGCTTTCAGTGGTTACAATAGCGAAAAACGAAGAGGCGAATATTGCCGCGTGCATCAATAGTACCAAAGGCTGGGCTGATGAGCATGTAGTAGTGGATGACTTCAGCTCTGATAAGACTATAGAGATAGCCAAATCTAACGGCGCCGCGGTATTCCAGAGAAAGATGGATATCGAAGGAGTCCACAGGAATTGGGCGTATCAGAGAGCGAAGAATGAATGGGTGTTGAGCTTAGACGCGGATGAGGAAGTGACGCCTGAATTGAAAAAAGAGATTGATAAAGCGATACAGTCTGACGAATACGTAGTTTATAATATACCGCTTAGGACTTACATAGGTGATTATTGGGTCCAGCATGGCGGATGGTATCCAGGCAGGAAAGACAGGCTCTTTAAGAAGGATAAATTTAAATATGAGGAAACAGGCGTGCATCCGAGGGTTTTTTATAAAGGCAGGTGCGGCAGGCTGAATAACGATATTATCCATAAAGGCTATGAGGATTTCGCCGAGCTTTTCAGGGGCCTTAACAGCCAGACAACGCTTGAGGCGCGGAAGTGGGTTGATGATAAAAGGAAAATCGGAGCCGGCCTGGTATTCTGGAAGGCGCTCGACAGGTTTTTCAGGGCGTACGTAAGGAAGAAAGGTTATAAGGACGGCATGGTGGGTTTTGTGGTCGCGCTGAACGGAGCGCTGTACCAGGTGTTCAGCTACGCGAAATATTGGGAGCTAAAAAAGAATGAAAGCCATATTTCTGGACAGGGACGGGGTTATAAATAAAGACCCGGGATTCGGGGATTATATAAAGAGCTGGAAAGAGTTCGAATTCCTGCCCGGGGCTATCGATGCCATAAAACTTTTGAATAAGAACGGCTATGAGATTTTTGTGATATCCAACCAGGCAGGCGTTGCAAAGGGGCTTTTTTCGCAGGAGGCGCTTAATGAGATCACAACGAATATGCTCAAAGAGATTGAGGCTAAGGGCGGGAAAATAAGATGGATCTCTTATTGCACTCACGCGACGGACGCCGGGTGCGATTGCAGGAAACCCAATGTAGGCCAGATAAAGAAAGCTATTAAAGGCCTGGATATAAACTTTAAGGATACGTATTTTATAGGTGATTCCAGGCTTGATGTGGGAGCGGGCAAGAACGCGGGCTTTAAGACTATACTTCTTCTTACCGGGAAGGAAGATCCCCTGGACGCGCAAAAATGGGAACACAAACCTGATTTTATAAAAGATAACCTTATGGAGGCGGTGAAATGGGTATTAAAGGACGGGCAAAAGTCATAGGCGAGCTTTTCAGGTTCCTCTGGGAAAGGAAACTCTGGTGGATGATCCCGATGGTGGCGGTGCTTTTATTGTTCGGTTTATTGATATTCTTCACGCAGTCATCGGCTGTCGCGCCGTTTATTTACACGCTGTTTTAATATGAAGATTCTGATTACATACGCTTACGCAGGGGTAGGCCATAAAAAAGCCGCCATGGCGATAGAAAAGGCGCTGTTACAGATGAACCATCCCGGGCTTGAGGTAAAGAATGTGGATGTCCTGGATTACACTAATGGCTTTTTCAAGGCATCTTACCCGAATGTCTATTTATTCCTGATAAACAGGACTCCGACATTCTGGGGCCTGTTTTATTATTTATTGGACACGAGGCTTGTGGATTTTTTCATGGCGCCTGTGAGAAGGTTTATGCACAGGATCAATTCCGGGAAATTCATAGAGTTCATAAAGAAAGAAAACCCGGATGTGGTGGTCTCGACGCATTTCATGCCGAGCGAAATAGTTTCAGGGTTAAAGAGAAGAGGGGAATTCAAAGGTAAATTAGTCAATGTGGTAACTGATTTCATAAGCCATTCTTTCTGGATGGCGCGGTCATCCGATTATTTTATAGGCGCTATACAGAGGACAAAAAAAGACCTGATGAGCCGCGGCGTCCCTGAGGAAAAGATAAAGATATTCGGCATTCCCTGTGATCCGGTATTCAGTATATCCAAAGGAAAAGACGCGCTCATGGGGCAATTAGGCATAGCGCCCGGCCTTTTTAATGTGCTTATAATGAGCGGCGGATTCGGGACAGGCCCGATGAGAGAAATAGTCACGGAGATAGACTCTCTTGATCCCGGGATCAAGGATAAGATGCAGTTGCTCGTGATCTGCGGCAAGAATGAGCTTGTGCGCAGGGAATTGACAGAATTGAGCGCTATCCTGAAAACCCGGGTAAAGGTATTCGGCTATGTGAATAATGTGGATGAATTTATGGAAATAAGCGATATAATAGTTACTAAGCCCGGCG
>JBAZEP010000027.1:0-21574 GCA_041653835.1 Candidatus Omnitrophota bacterium | reverse complement strand
GCTCATACCCAGTCCAACCTTAAAAATATGATTTTATACGTACTAAACACTCTCGGCGTAGATCAGGAAAAAATGATCGCGTTGAATGGCGAGGATCTGGAAATATCCACGAGTTCGATATCCTCGGGATTGGGAGGCGAAACAGGGTTTGAGATCAAAGCTACAAACAATCTGGGCCAGGAGAGATTAAAAATGTCTTTTGTGGCAGGCGGCACAGCGGAAGACAACGAAAACAATATAATCAATATAAAAGATAAGATCAGCGTAGAGGTAGATGGCCAGGTTGCGGGAGAAATAGACGATGATACCGCTATTATGGAATTCAGGCAGGTTTCTGAAGATATGGCACAGGGTTATCGCGTTGTCTATCCTCAGGAAAAACAGGATTACCTCACGGACGAACAGAATATAAAGTTCGAACAGATCTTTACCGACAGCGCTATCGATAAAATGCTGGGTTCGAACTTTGATCTGAACAGCGAGGAAGCTGTCAAGATGAAGGAGTTCCTCAAGGAATGCGCTAAAGACGACAGGCTCGGAGCCGCCCTTGTAAAACTATTCAAGAAAATGGAAGGGAAGATAGGCGCCTCGGAAGAAAAGTTCAACAATGCCGTGAATTCGACCGCGGCAATGCTGTCGGATGTCATAGCCAAGGACCCGGGCCTCAAAGAAAAAATTAACAACCAGTTATATACGACAATAGCGAAATACAGTAAATCAGGCGGAGCGGAAAAATTATGCGAATATTTAACCCAGGTAAGGGATAAGGTTTTCGGGAATACCCTCCAGGAAAAAGGTAAAGAGGTGGAAATAGCCGGCTCAAAGGTCAAGATGGATGTATATAAGAGTAAGGACGGCGAAGTATTTTACAGGATGAACGCGGACCAGTCTATCAAAATGAAAATAGACGGACAGGATGTAGTATTCGGCAAGTACACAGAGTTTTTGGCGGATGAAAACGGTAATCTCATGAAAGATGAATCCGGCCAGCCCATACCCAGGAACGGCAGTGTCGGTTACGCGGGCGATGGATCATACGCTAAAGTTGTGATAAGCGAAGACGGTACCACCCTGACTTCCAGGAAAATAAGCCTTCCGTCTTACGAGAAAGCGGCCACAGGAGTTGAGGTTAAGCAGTCTGAAGAGGCGGAAACCGAAACACTCGAAGAGGGCCTGGATGACCAGGATAAACGCGCCGAGCAAAAAGTAGAGGAAACCGAGGATAAGGAAAAAGTCAGGTTAGAGAGAGTTGATCTTGGCGGCGGCAGGCTGGCGGTGCCTATAGAAGGCGCCGCGTTCAAACGCAGCGCGGATAACAAGATCACGGATTACAAAGTTGTCAATAAAGACGGCGATGTATTATTCGCGGTAAAGGATAATAATATAGTCCCTCTTAGCGTGGGCGTAAGCGGAGAGCTGTTCTTCCAGGTGGGCGATGAACGTGTATCTGTGGCAGGTACGCTGGAAGAAGCTACTTTAAAAATGAGGGACCAGATAGTAACCGGCCTGGATATAATGCTCAAGGATCCCGAAAAGTATCTCGCGGTAAACGATATGGCGCAACTCGAAGAATTCAAAGAAAATCTGCAAAACGGGACTGTCAAAATTACCTTGATTACATCCGACAATGATGTCAAATCAGACGCTTATTACCAGGATGGTGTCATATATGTAAAATATATAGGAGGGCTTGAAGGCGTCTCAGCCGTTGATTTTAGCCGCAGCGCGTTCCACGAGTTCGCGCATCTTATATTTGAGGGGATATACAGAGGGCCTCCGGAAGAATCCGACCTCAAAAATACACTCAGCGAAAGTTTTGCCCACACATTAGTAGCCAAAATTTTTAAACCCATCTCGAATTTCAAATCAGGCATCGATAAATATATAAACGCGTACCAGGACGGATTAAGAACAGGAGGCCGCGCTGGCGCCGTATCCGCGTTACTGCAGGAAGTCTTCACCAATTCAACCTATAATAAGCTTATCAAAGCGGCAGGCGCGTCGTTCGGTAATATAAAAGACAGATTGAGCGATATTTTCAACGATGAGGAAAAAACAGGCTTCATGGATGCCTTGAATATTTTATTGGGCACAGAGACGCAATTACCATTTGTCACCGCGCCGGCTGTCTTCCTCATCACCGACCACGGCATCACGGTTACTGAGCCAAAAAGAAAAGTCACCATACCTTTTGTTGATGAGGTTGCGGTTCAGGATAAAACAATGGTAGCTGCCGGACTTATGTTTGACGCTTCGTATTTCGGCCCTGACAAAGAATACAGTCCTGAAACGCTGGCCCGTTACATCTCCAAAAATCCTGATTTTATAAAAGAAGTTTTAACCTGGTGCGTACAGGAAAAGAGGGATGTACGTGCGGCAGAAGCCATGAAATCAGTTGATATATCATTAATAGATGTGGAAGATAATCCTTCATATATAGCTATACTCGCTTATTTTGGAAACACAAAAGCCCAGGAAAAAATAAATACATTTGAGGAGGATTTGTGGCTTGACATCGCGGATGAGATAAACTTATTGGTTAACAACGCGATTGACTTGAAACAGGGCGGCAGGGAAAAAGAATCTATCGTAGAGTTGAAAAAAGCCATCGTGCTTTTGGGTTCTACAAAATTCTGTGACTTTGATTACCGTGATTACCGTAATTCCACCAGAAATAAGGTCATCGAACCTGTCGGTAAGATCAAAGACAGTTTATTGAAAGAAGTCCAAGCTATAGAAGTGTCTTCGGGGAAAGACAATATAGACTATCTTCAGGCTTTCGCGCACTTAGGAATAACAAAACCCACCTATAAAGCGCTCAAAGAAGAGATAAAAAAATACGACCTGGGCTCCTTTATCGCGTTAAGCAAAGTTAACCTTGAAGCGGCTAAGTCTGTAGCCGGTGGATTAAAGTCTTCTATTATTGAAAAGATGTTTATAGCTAATCTAAAAACAGGAAATATTTCAGATATACAAAAATTTATTGATATAAGCGACGCTAAAAATGAAAATCTTGGACAGCTAAGCCCATCATTCTTCCGGGAATTTGCCAAACTCTACAAAGGAAAACCTGATGCTAAGGCCTGGCTCGTGCTGGGATCGCTTTTTGTTAAAACATACAACATCAATGTATGGAATACCATTGTAGGTTTGGCTGAATATGCATTGGAATACGATAAAGGAGATGCAGTTATCAGTAGTTTGTTAAATATATTAGTAACAGTACACATTAGCGAAAATCCAATGAGAGTGAAGATGAAAGGGAAATATGGCAATACACTAGAATACCTTTATGGGTTATTAAGCACCAGGGAAGGCATAGAGAGATGCCTTAATAGAGGATCTGATGGAGTCAGAATGCTTTCCAGAATAGTCCGTAACGATAAAGAAAAAACTATACCTATTTTAAAACAAGTGCTATCTGAAAAATACTCAGAAAATGCAAAACTTTATTATGACCTTATGGATCTCGAGATTTTCGCGTTTAATAGATATCTTGATCCTGATGTCAACAGCACTATTAAGACTATAGTAAATAATAGGCAAGGTAATAATACACCAGGAGACAAGCCGGTAGTAACTATAATAGCCTGCGCAGAGGACCGTAATGGCGCATTTGATAGTATGTTTACCGCATACTCCCAAGAGGCTATGTTCCTTATTTCTACGGGCTTCCATGTGATGTATTACGAGGCGGAAACCCCGGATCAGATTGCGGCTGCCCTGAAAGACTCCTTTGAAATAGCAGGCAAAAAATCAGATTCAATAATATTTATAGCGCATGGAACTAGAGAGTTTATGCAGTTCAGTTACAGGAAAGATGGGGATTTTACTGTTTACAATGCGGGAAAATTAAAGCCTGTGTCATACGTTTTAGCTGATAATGGTACTATTGTTCTTTATGGGTGCTCGACAGGAGAAGGAAGAAAAGAAAAGAATAATATGGCCAATAAGATGCGTGAAGTTTTTCCTCAAGCCGTTAAGCTTGGTATTTTTGCTCCTGATGATAAAACAACCGGTATACATAACATTTACTTTAAAAAAGGCCTTATTGAAAAGGTTGAATTTATAGTGTATGGCGGCGGAACTTACAGGGCTCAGGTCACCCCGAAAACAGAAGTAGGGTCATTTACCAGGCCCCTTTCTCTTATTACCGACCACACCATCAGCTCTGAGGCCGTGGAAAATGATATACTCCTTGCCACGGCAAAGGCTTTGGGCAGGGAATCGGACTGGATGCAGTTTAAGATAGATAAGGCAATTAAAGTAGACGAAGATACGCAATCAAGCGTTATAGTAGATAAAGATCTCAAAGTATTAGCCTTTACATTCAGCAAATTCAGCGAAGATTCAGCGTTGGTGATAAAAGCAGGAGAAGCTAATACAGCTCCAGAAAAGTCCATAAATATTTTAATTACTTCCGCCAAAGGAGGGAACCAGGACGCAGCATATATCTTAATGGCGCTTGCGGATAATGGTAACACTATCTCTGAAGCCTCTCTTGAAAAGCTGAATATTTCCGCGTTTGTAACTCAAGCCAGGCAAGGCAATAAAGGCGCGGTAGATATTTTAGATAAACTTGATAATTACGGCAACGCTTCCATAGAAAATGCCCTTAAACATTTAAATCCAGCCGCATTTGTAAAGCAAGCCGGACAAGGCGGTAAAGATGCGATAGATGCTTTAGGCAATCTTACCGCCTGGGGAAATGTTTCTGCTAAGACTTCTCTCAGTAATCTGAATCCTACCGTATTTATAAGACAAGCTAAACAAGGAGATAAGGATGCGATAAGTATTTTAGATACACTTGTCTATTATAGCGGCAATAATTTTGCCAAAAATGCCCTTAAAACCTTAAATTCCTTTGTATTTATAAAGGAAGCCAAAGAAGACGATAAAAAGGTTTTAAACCTGCTTGTTTCTCATGGCAACGTTTCTGCAGGAGCCGCCTTAGGGCTTATGTCTATCATTAACGCGAAAGGACTGGATAATGCTATCTACTCCAGCGCAGCCAATATTTTAGGAAATCTTTCCAGTAATAAGCCTGAACTGATTACAAAAGAAGGCCTTTCAAACATTATATCCATTCTTGACACGAAAGGATTGGACAGCAAGCTATATTCAGGAGCGTTTTCTATCCTGACATTTGTCTCCACGCTAAAGCCGGCGCTCCTGCCTGAAGGCATCCTCTTTGTAGTTAAATATGCTCCGGAGGCTCCATGGTATAGGGCTAATATGGCTATTCTTATAGGTACGCTTGGCATAGATATGTCAAAGTGCGCTACAAAAGAAAGTTTCTCCGAAGAATTCGCTAATAAGCTGAATATATTTGCGGTAAATAATCAAACAGCCGACGACGCTTCCACTCTTAAGGATATCTTTGGCAAGGCAGCTGTTATGATCAACTTAATACATGATAGAGAAGCGGAGTTGGATAATCATTCTGACATCATAAGGAAGGTTTTTGTAGAAAAACTAGATAACAGGGCGGCATATTATATGATCGCATTAGGCGGCGCCAATCTTTATCCATCCAGCTTCAGGATGTTATATGAACAAAAGGTAAGAGGGAATCTTGATTTTATCAAAGATGTAACGCAGGATATCGATAAAGATGCCGGGAAAGCGGTTGATTTTATACTCGTGCTTTCCAGTTACAATGTCATGCAGGAAGTAATATCTATGGATGCCGGTTATTTTATGAACACCATAGAGAAGGTCTTGAATAATACGCAGGATATTACTGTTAATGCCGCCAAATTGGTTTCAGTTTCCACAGCTATTTTTAATGACAAAGAGATGGAAGGATATAAAGGCAGATTTGAAGGAATGCTTCTCGACGGCTATAGCCTATATAAATCACAGAAAAATTTGGATGCCCAAGGGTCCGTAGGATATTTGATAAAGCTGAATCAAAACGAGCTGACAAATACTGAGCTCAAAGATATTGCCAAGTCTTTACCAGATATCTTGAGGCCGGATATATCTAAACAATGGCTGGCGGACAGGACTTTAACAGCAGTATTGGTATTCCATGATGATGAAAAGTGGCTTGGAATAACAAAGGATACCTTTGTTAATACATTTAATTTCAGCTCGAAAATAATAGAACAAGGTAAGACATACGAACTTACTTCTAAAAAACCTGTAAATGGCATTACTTTTAGATTGATTATAACATTAGACAATGAAAAGATGCAGGAATACATGGATGATCCGGACATCGACATCGTATCCTTAAGGTCCCATATTTATAACAATGAAAGCGACCTGTCTCAGGCCAAAGCTCAAAATAAAAATAAACTTATTTTCTTAGGAGGGTGCGGCAGTTTTGGTCTTGCCCTGGATTCTATTATTTCGGATTACAGCGGCAACTATTTCATCTCCGATTCAAATACAGGCGAGGGGGCCGTTAATAATAAAATTACATATTATATGATGCAGTCGATCGCCAGAGGCAAGGCCAAATGGGACAGCGTCAAAGCAGATATTGTAGACAAGATTCCGGAATCTTCAGGTATTATATGGCCTGATGATAATAGCATGCTCATATTCGAATTTTTAGGAAGGTTTAAGGTTGAAGAAAATAAGGCTCAAGGATTAGCCTCTAATCTTATTATAGACCATGGAATCCTTATCCAGGATATTACCCTGGCGAATATAGGCGATGTTATAGCTTCGATCTCGGATATCAAGGATAAGCCGGCGCTAAAAGAAAAATTATCCGAGATAACGCAGGCGATAGATGTTCTGGTGAAAGAGAATAAGCTCACCGGCGAGGCAGCGGAAAAATATATGGGCCAGCTCCTTAAAATAATACAGGATAACTTCACAAAAGAAGACCCAGTCAGGGCGGAATTGGTAGGGGCGTTGTATTCAATAACAAATCCGCGTGTCATCCCCGCCGGCGCTCAGATTGTTGATGGTATAAAGTCAACCAAAGAAGTTGATCTGAACAAACCCGGCGCTTTGATAGAAGCGGAATTAACCAAGGATATGGAATATTTAGACACTACATACTCCAAGGATTCCAAACTTACAATAAAACTTGATAGAGAGAACAAGATAGAAATCAAAGAGATTATTGACGCGAAAACAGGCGTAAAGGCTGAATTATTGGATAAGGGCATAGTGCGCGTAACATCCCCTGTAGAGAACGGCAAGGACCAGCTTGTTAAAGAATTATATCCAATAGGCAATGAAGGGAACTATGGCACCAGGATCTTATCGGGCAAAGTAATAGAAGTCGTGCCCAGCGGGAAGAGTGTTGTAGGAGAAGACGAAAAAGGCAACCCGCTCAATATAACATATACCTCAGATACGACTATCGAACATACATCTTCCGGCTCAGATCTGATAAAAGGATCATATAAAGATAATATTACCGGTATAGTAACCACAGTTTTTGAAGAAGGGGGTATTTTAGAAAAAGTTTATCCAAAAGGTTTAAATGAAAAAAGCGCCCCTGACGATAAGGATTTAAGGGATATTACCTATATAACCAAAACAATAATAAAGTTCACTCCAGATCCAAAAAGCGGCTTATATAAGATAGAAGTTAAAGAAGGATCATTCAGGGATAATGCCACAGGCATAGTAACAAAAGGCGGATTTAAAGGAGGCGTTTTAGAAAAGATTTATCCTAAAGGTTATAACGATCCAGCGGGCATTACATATACAACCAAGACAACGATAAAATTTACCCCGCAAAAAGGAGATTTATATAAGGTAGAAGTTAAAGAAGGCTCGTTCAAAAATAGCATTACAGTAGCTGTTAAAAACCTGAGTACGGGAAAATCAGATGATTTAGTTTTAATTGATGCGGTTACCAGAAAGCCTGTTCTAATAACCCAGGTGATCGAAGGCGGCAGCGTAAAATACGGCGGGATAGAGAATGGAAAAGAAGTAACCGCGTTATTACGTAAGCCGGGAGCGGGGAAAGAAATAACTTATCAATCCGGCCAGGCATTGATAGCCAGGGATAACCAAGACATAACCTTTATTGTAACAATAAAAAATGGGAATCTTTATATCAATCCGGCTAAAGGGACGCAAGCCAAGGGGTTCCGCGAAGGCAGTTACTTCTTAATGGATAGCGATAAAAAATGGACATATGCAGATATCAAGATAAGGGGTAACGTGGAGTGGGATGGAAAACAATGGAAATTACTGGATAATGACATCACTAAATATTCTACAAAGGGAACTAAGATTGAAAGCAAGGTGGAAGGTATTAAAGGGCTTGTCCCGACAAATGCCGTCACATTGAGAAAAGATGCGTCAGAAAATATATTCTTGCAATTTACAAAAGGCAGGATTGTATATAAATCCCAAATAGGAGATAGCAAGGCGGCCCATCCTTATACGAAGACAAATATAACCGTATCGTCCGCAAATGGTCAATATAGAATTATAGATTTTACCAAGAACGATGAATTGGATAAACCAATGATCCTGGAATGTTGGTTGAATCCCGAAGGAGGAATTACGCCCCTTGTGGACAGCCCGGGCGTGAAGAGGACATTTATCGGGACAGTGGAGATGAACGGCACTACTTATGAAAGCACAGGACAGACGGTCGGCTTATTTGGAAAGTTCGAAAAGACCAGCTTTACCGTTATTTCCGATCACAAGGCCCCTAATGGATATTATCATGTGGCTGGAAATGGCAATATTACGTTTAAAGACGGGCACACCTTAAGCTTTTCAGGACAGGATAGAAATAACGGGTCATATTTCGTCAGCAAGGTGTCCGCTGGCAGAGGGCTGAAAAAACCAGAACAGTCAATTTTAGATAGCTTTACTGTCCCTGCTGTCCAGAGCTCTACGAAAACCAAATCAACGATTAGTCCCGTTTATGATGATGACAAGTCCATAGTTTTCCTATACGCTGCTGATAAAAAATCCGGGAATTATGAACTAAAAGCGAATACCTTGCAGCCTATAGACATCAGCTTTTTTGATATAAAAATAGACGCGGGTATTCGTAATTATAACGCGCCTAGAGTAAGTATTTTAATCACTTCTTCCCTGAGGAATAACGAGTTTGACCAGGAAGTGTATTATCAGGATCAGCATTCAGAGATAATTAATACCAAATATGAAACTTTTGAAAAAGGCTGGATCGCGACTTCTAAAACTTTAAGTGATACTGAAACTATAGAAGAAAAATTACCTGATGGCAGCCTAAAGGTTACTGAAATAACAGCTTATGCAGGGACCAAGCAAAAGGATCATAGAATCACGATTTATGACGCTAACAATGAAATAATTGCCGGGAGGAGCGATAATTATACCGAATTTACAGACGGAACAACGAGCTATGTATTCCGCGATAAGAATTTCGATCTTCATTATGCCCCCGCATGGGGAGGATTCATAGAGAGTTTCGCATATACATTAAACATCGTAGGCTGCAATCTGCGTAGTCTTATAGACGGTTCCGCGTCAGGGAATGAGCTTAATAAAGAAACATATTCTTATATGGCTGCAGGATATGGGAAGAAGATGAACGAGCGCCTGGATTCCTGGAGCCGAAATATGACAAATTCCCTGGGAATATTCTCTGTCCCAGTAAAGGTATTCAATAATGGTTTAATCGGTATTTCTGAAGGTTTCCTTGGGGGTATTACCATGCCTGTAAGCCTTGCTTGCGATCCTATAGGCACAGGAAATGGTTTTGTCGATATGGTCACGGAATTGCCCGGCCAATTCGCGAGTAATCCTGTGCGTACCGCTGCCCAGTTCTTCGGCTTTGGAAAAGGCATGGGGGTATGGGGTAAAGGGTTAAAATTGGCACGCACTGAAGTCGGCGGAAGGCTTTCAGGCACGCTGGGAAGCACATTCCGTGGAGAAGGCGTATATGGGAAAATATTATTTAAAGAGCCTGTAGCTACTTCCTCGCCATTACTTGGACAAAGCAGTATATTTGGCAAATTCTCGGCGGCTAATTTTGTGCAAGGGCAGTTAGCTATGGCGAAAATGTTTGGTTTTTCATGGGCACTTGGAACAATAGGCGGGGAGATTAGCGGGCTATTTGATGGCGATAAGATCTTTGGTAAAGGCATAGGAGGGTTAGCCGGGTTCTTCATCTTACCAAAGTTCACGCAGATACGGCAGAATATAAAAACCTTCGGCGAATCCGGACAGATTACAGAAGCCAAGATAAACGAGAATAAAAAAATTACCAGCACAGAAAATGCGCGCGCGCCAGATAAAGTTGAGCGAAAAACCAGGCAAAACAAAATAAACCAGCCCAAAGAAGAACCAATAACATTGCCTGTTACTCAAATGGATGTGGCAGGTGTAATTAAAAATTCCCCAACCCTCTCCGGAGCAAATTGGAAGACAAAGATATTAAATCAGTTAATTATATATACCAACGCCCACAGTAAAGACCCGGGTATAATAACAGCTTTAAAAGAAACATTGCGCGTTATACAGAAGATAGACAAGCTGACCTCGGGCGAACTCAAAATAGACATTAATTCGAAAGATTTAACTATTTCCGATGCATTGGCGCAAGCTTTTTACGAATTTAAAAAGGCAGGAAAAGGAGATATCAGGATAGGACAGGTAATGCATGCCTATTTGAGGTTAAGCAATATAAATGCCAGGGTAAGAGGAATAGCTATAACCCAGTTGGCAGGCGGAGGCAAACAAAGCGCTGAATGGGTGGCTGAGTTATTGGCAACGAAAATAGAGTTAAACGGAAAACCAAACTCCAGAATTATCCTGGAAAAATGGCTGAGCAAGGGTTATATTGTTTCGCAGGTTGGGAGTGATCCATTTTTGAGCCTGGATATTTTTAAGAACATGTGTAAGATAGTAGAACTTGTAAAATCTCCTACGGGAGAAGGCGTGGTAGAATCAAACAAACCTATAATGGAGGGACCGGCGGGAAGCAAGGCTCAAATAAGGATCTTGGGGCCTGAAGCAATAGCGGCAAGAGCGCTGGCTATTAAAACAGGCACAATGAGTATAAACTCTCTTAAAGGCATCCGTTCAGTAGGATTGGATGAATTGCAGGTTTTGATCACCAATCCTCAGCTTATATATGCGATTTCAGAGGCATCCATTTCAATGAAACAGGGTACATATAATAAAGCAGCGGAACAAGTAAAAACATGGTTAACTATAAATA
Organism: Candidatus Omnitrophota bacterium; assembly: GCA_041653835.1. GTDB lineage: Bacteria > Omnitrophota > Gorgyraeia > Gorgyraeales > Gorgyraeaceae > UBA10183. The sequence continues at coordinate 10,431 of JBAZEP010000027.1, read as the reverse complement.
ATGAACTTATAAATTTATCCGGAAAATATAAAGACTTTTTTACCGCTTCTAAAGATAGTAAAGGAAGAGGGGTTGCCAGTACATGGAAGATAAATGGAAAATATCTGTCAGAGGTGGACAGTATCTTTAATAAATATCAAAACTCCCTGCCTAATATTGTCGCGGAAAACAGCAACGGTTCTTTGAAGCGTGGCGGCGTAAAGATGACTAAGGAAGGATTCAGGGATATCGCCAATAAATGGGCAAACGCGCAAAGACTTATCGAAGGCAGGGATGTATGTTTTAAGGATGGGGATTATTTCACAATGGTGAGGGGATATGGGAATGAAGGCACCACCATAGGCGACCGTTATGAGTCCATGTTTACACTTATGAGAGCCAGGGAACTGACAGGAAAAGGCGCTGAAAAACTTATAAAAACAGACATCGATAAAATGATCGATAAATTATACACAAGGACTACAAACAGCATAGATTATGTAGAGGCAATTAAGCAGATCGAAAAGGCCAATGGAGGCCGCGGTATAGTGGATTTAACGACAGCCACTCTACAGACAAGCATGCCTATGTTGGAACTGTTGAATAAAGATATACATATAATATCCGAAACGTCTCTTAAGATAGGTGAAAGGATACAGCAGTCCCTGCAGATTAAAACAGAATCCGCGATGGAAGAACTTGTAGAAAATATCAAGAGTAACCCTACGGAAGTAATTATTATCGCTTGTTTGGAAGGGAAATTAGGGTCACTGGCGAAAAAGACGCTGTTGAAGATCAAAGGGAACGACGGCAATCCTCTTATCAAAGAAGAGAATATAACAGAAATAACGGGTGAAGATCAGGTAGTATTATCAACAAAAGTTAAAGAGTTTACAGACGGAGTCAAAAATAATAAAGATAAAAAAGGAGAGATCAAGGTATTGATAGCTCCCCTGGAAGAAGGTATTAATGCGGCTGAAGGGGCAGAGTCCGCTTCGCTCCATGTTTTCGGATTACAGGGCCTGACAGGCCTGGTGCAGTTGTTCGCCAGGGTAGGAGGTATGAGGACAGGTTCTGAGGGTAGTAAAGATGCGTACCACTATGTAATTACAGAACGTGAGAACATGATAACTCCGGAAGAGAGGATTTCCATAGAAGAGATGACTCCAGGAGACAGACAGACAAAAGGCTTGAAAATTGTAAATGAAAGAGCGAGTATTATAGACTTACATACTGCGTATGAGTCAGCCGGCAGGGTATCAAAAGTAGTTAATCAAAAGATAACTCCGGAAATATCGGCTGAGATAGAAAGAGCTGTTTTAGGCGAAAGCAAAATCGATAAATTAAATGATTTAATACAGAGCTTGAAAGATAAGCTGGAAGGAAAGACAGAACAAATCCGGGAATTTTTCAGGGATAATGATCTTTTGCAGCTAGATATAAAATCAGGGGAATTTACAGACAACTTTACCAGCCAGGGCGGCAAGGTTGCTTATGTGTATTTGAATTTATTAAACAGCGGAAAAGATACGCAGGATAATATAGCTAATATTTTTGATATAAAGAGCGGAGATGTCTTTGATATAGAAACCGGAGAAAATATAGGCGCGGGGTTAAGTTTATTGGATATGGCATCTAATATCGTGGATGCCGGGCTAGAGAACGTTGGAATAGATAAGATCAGCAATGCCTATAAGCATATCAATAATTTTGGTATCTCTATTAAAGATATATATTCCCAAGGTAACGAGCAGAAAGGGATCTTTATTAATAGCTTGTCAGAAACGCTATTGTCTCATGATGACATGGCTTTATTGTCTTTTATACTGGATAATCTTGACCAAAACAAAGCAGGTAGCAAAGAACTCTATGATAATCTGACCGGCAAAATAAGGAATTACACCAAGGCAAAGGAAGTTTACTACAATAATTATGAAGCGCAAGGTAAAGATTACCTGAGTTCCAGCATTTCCAAACTGAAAACAAATTTCGCGCAAAACAGCATAAATAAAAATGAGCCTACAGTTTCAGATTTTTCCGCGATTGAACATTATCGCGATAACCCCGGAGAGTTAATAGCTCTATTCGACGCATCTGCCAGCCTGGAATCCGTTTCTTCGGCGGAGAAAGCCTTCAAGCTTTTAAATAAACTCGGGCTTGTGGATATTAAAGTCATTAGCGAGTTAAAGGGAATAGTTGAAGCGAAAAACGCGAAAACAAGGCTGAATATATTAACAGGGATCGTGAAGGCTAATAAAGGATATGATAAGGATATAGCCAAGTTTACGGATAAGCTCAATGAAAAATATAAGGATTCCGAAAGTATTATAATTACGCCGAAACAGATATCCGATATCGCCAAAGAGATAAACGCTGAGGATCCATCCAAGATTGAGGAATTCGGCAACGCGTTATTAGGAATTTTTAGTAAAGAGGACCTGAATAAATATTTGCAGAATAAAGCCATACAAAAAGAACTATATACTATTATTAATAGCGGGCTGGATATTACTGTGGAAGCGGTCCATGCGATAGCTAAGAAAGTGGATGCTAAGCCTCAGGACGTATATGCCGTGATTGGTTATCAGGACAAAGGCATTATTATAGAAAATAATTATAATAAACTGCAGGATTATATCGGTTCAGAGAGCGAAGGATTTATAAATTTCATAAACAGCATAACAGATATAGGTACGCTTTCAGATATTAATTTTAACGCGCCTATCTATGTTGAGGGCATGCATAAAGCGACAAACAAAATATTGGAGACCGCGGGAAAACAGGTAAGCGCCAATCAATTTATAGCGGTGTTAAATAAGCAGCCATTCAAAATAGAAATCAATACCGAAGACCCTCTGATATCCAATATGTACGCTGAAGATTCGGGTCAGATAGCATTTGATGCCAAATTCATAAAACTTATCAGCCAAATAGCGGAAGTAGACCCTGTCCTTGCTAATGAAGTCGTAAATGCCAAGACCATACATGAGATAGGCCATTTATTAAGGAAGAGGTTCGCATGGAGCCTTACAGATGAGAAAATAGAGGCGCAATTAACCAGCCTCGCCAGGATACTGGCAAGGAAGACGGGAGTGAGGGGGGCGGAACTGGAAAATATACAGGTAAAATTGACAAAAGAAGTAAAGGACGGCAAAGAGTATTACAGCATCGTTCTTCCCAACGGCATAAAACACACAGGTCTTGAAAAAATAAATATCCAGGAACTTTTAGCGAATATTAAGCTGGTTGCGAACGGGGAAAATACCCTTATAAATAATGTCGCTTATAGCTTATGGTATGATTTTAAATTTAGGGTGCCTGGCGGTAATATAGGAGAACGCGTTAAAGAAACAGTTTTAGATCTCAAAGAACTGTCATTTCTGGGATACTTTTTATCCTCGGACGCTTATAAAAAACAAGGTATCGAACTTATCATAAGGAACGGCAAAGAAGATTATGAAACTGCTTTTTCCGAGCTTATGGCGAAAAGGGTAACTGAAATAAACGCTAAATTTGAGGCAACCGCTGGAAGTAGCAAGACAATAGAAGCGCGGCAGCCTGTTTCTGAAACTAATAATGAGAATGTTCTTACCGGAGTAGCAGCTTCCAATACTCAGCTGGCTGACAATCAGACCCTCGCTTCAGGCCATACTATAAAGGAAGTTGTTAAGCCGATCGAGATGTCAGCGCAGGAAGCTATTGAAAAGATTAACGCGGTTGAAGGCAAGGCTCAGATAGATGCGGCGAGAGATATTGTTAAGGGATGGTTAGTTGCGGCTGCTTTGAACGGCACCAGAGGCAGTCCCAGCGTTGAACTAGACAAGACTTTGTCAAGCCCGGAAAGATTACCTCCGCAAGCATTCCTCGTATTCACTTCAGCGAAACAATTATTGGCAGAATTCAGGGGCGTTCTTGATAATGTCCCAGGCGCAGAGAAACAGAAATTAATAGACAGCTTTGTTAGCGCCTTAGAATCTATTAAAATAGGCAATTTCGAGAAGTTATTCGGCGTGTCCATGGAAGATTTGAACGCTATGGGTATAGGCGCTACAGTCGGCGGAGTTTCAGCCGTAAACTGCGGAGTGCAGGCGCTGCAGGTTGTGTTAGAAAGCTGGGCAGGGAAGAAAATCTCAAGGACAGAACTGGCAGGGAAAATAACCGATGAAATAGTGTTTGAGATAGAGAACGATACAATAGCGGACAATGTCAAATCAGATATAGTCCAGAAGCTCATAGAAGGCAAGATCGGGGATACAGTAATAAAAGCTGTCGCCAATCAATATGGAGTAAAAGATGTGATATCCACCACTGTGGATATAGATAAATTAAAGGAAATAGATACAAGATTCATACTCTGGGTGCCTGAACATTTCATGCCGGTTGTAGGGTATGGAGCTGGATTCTTTATAACCAGGACACTGGAAGGAAATGATGTAGGCATAAGGACAGAAGATATTTTAAGCAAACAAAAACCAGGCGCCGGAAAGCAAATAGTCATAATCACTCCTGACAAAACAAAAACCCCAGGAACAGAAGATTATTACGGGGCTACTCCGGATCTGTATTCGCTGTTCCCGTCCGTAGTAACAGACCTTAAAAACGCGGTGTATTTCGGAAAAGGCGAAACAAAAGCCCTGGCATCAGGCCATACCATCCATGCGATTGTAAAACCTGTGAAACCAGTATTTCCTCAGGCTGATTATCTTGAAGCTACAGGCGTCAAACGCGCGTATGAGTTAACTAGATATAATGCCCAGATGGTCGCGTATTATATAGCGATGCTTTCATACGCGACGCAGATAAGAATATACGGGTATAAGAAAGAATTGAGCCTGAAAGCTTCCATGGAAGATTCCATTCAGAGGATAAATGACATAGAATCGAACCTTAAAGATACAAGCGACGCGGAGATCAGGACAAGGATAGAAGAGTTGAGAACAACCATCAAAGACAGGATATCAGCGGGAGAGAAAGAACAGGATATCCTGGACAGCGTCCTGACCGAAGTATTTGCCCTTACAAAAGAAGCCATCAAGAGAGCGGATGTAATAGAAAAGGGCAAGAATTATACCTATTATAATGTGCAGTTGATGGGCGCCATGACTATGTGCAAGCGCATGATAGCTGAAATGGCTACAGGCGAAGGAAAAACCTTTACAGTAGGCCTTTCCGGAGTGATTAACGCGTTAAGCGGCCTGGGCGTCCATATAGTTACAGCGAATTCTACCTTGGCAGAGCGTGATCTTAAAACCATGGGCGCGATGTATGAATTCCTGGGGCTGACATCAGCGGTAATCCTGCCTGAAGGCAAGAGCTACATCTATAAAAATGGTGAATTAAAAGAGTGTACCCGCAAAGAAGCATATCTCGCGGATATAACTTACGGTACAAAAGATGAGTTTGGCTTCGATTACCTGCGCGACAACATGGCTTATTCCAAAGATGACCAGGTCCAGAGGGGAAGGCATTTTGCCCTGGTGGATGAAATAGATAACGTACTTATAGATGAAGCCAGGACGCCTCTTGTGATATCGGCCGCCACAGGCAAAGAAGACGTGAATGTTTATTACGCCATAGATAATATAATAAAAGGATTGGCCGAAGCTGACTACAAGAAAGAAACAGAGAACGGCAGGGACATAGTTTATCTTACCGAAGAAGGCGTGGATAAGGTCAGCGGCCTTATAGCGGAATTGAATTTACCCGAGAGTTCAGACATAGATATTATGATACGCCAGTCTCTGCAGGCGAATTTCCTGTTTATAAAAGACAAACACTACATAGTCCAGGATAAAGAAATAGTAATATTGGATGACGAAAACAGGCCTAAATATGGTTCCAGATACGGCGACGGTCTCCATGAAGCTATAGAGGCCAAAGAACACAATAACGGGGAGGACGTGGAAGTTAAACAGCCTTCGGATACGCTGGCAAGCATAACGCTCCAGACTTATTTCAATCTATATGAGGGTAAGGCAGGCGCCACAGGAACAGCCCAGGAAACAAAAGACGAGGTTAAAGAAATATATAATTTAGACGTAATGTCCATCCCTACAAACATGCCTGTTATCAGGGTGGATAACGCGGGCAGGATTTACAAGACAAAGCAGGAAAAATTCGAAGCCACGATAGAACAAATATTAAAAGACCATGAATCAGGCAGGCCTGTTTTGATAGGTACTAACGATGTGGATGAGTCGGAAGAATTGGCGGCTATGCTTGAGGCAAAAGCCCCGGGCCTGCAATTCAGGATTTTGAACGCGAAGCAGACAAAGGATGAAGCTGAAATAGTGGCACAAGCCGGACAAATAGGCGCGATTACCATAGCTACTAACATGGCGGGCCGTGGTACAGATATAAAATTAGGCGAAGGCGTAAAAGAAAAAGGCGGGTTACATATATTAGGCACAGAATTTTCAAAGACCTCTGAACGCATAGACAGGCAGTTACGCGGCCGCTCAGGCAGGAACGGGGATGCCGGCGCCAGTGATTTTAATGTATCCCTGGAAGACGATATATTCAAGATATTAGGGAAAGACGCTATAGAGAAGCTATCAAATGAACTGGATTGGGAAGGCGGTATAGACATAGCTACCAACGCGGTTATACAAAAAGCGCTCAATGAAGCTAGGGCAAAAATATCTGCCAGAGACTATGATGCCAGGAAGAGGCTTGTGGAATATGACGTTAACTTAGGTAAGATCAGGGAAGCTGTGTATAAAGAACGCCAGGAAATACTTGAGATGGAAATGGATGATCTTTATTCGCTGGTAATTTCTACAGCCGAAAATACCCTGAACCATTTATTCGAAAATTACGCGGTTTATGATATTAAAGAAGAAGAACTTATAGGCTCTATCGAAGAGCTGTTTAATATCCGCATTGAATATGATGATCTTAAGGGTGATATAGAAGCATTAAAAGCGAGGATATCAAGGGCCATAGATGTTGTGTATAGAGAGAAGTTCAATGAGTCTTCGGAAGAGGAAATAAGGCAGGCCGTTTTATACGCTATAGATACTAATTTTAAAGAATTCAAGAGCGAATCAGAGAAGGTAAAGAGTTATAGCTTTGGTTCCGGAGAAAAAAATAAAGATTTCGCGGCGTTTGTCAAAAGGATAAATGAACTTTACGAGACCATGAATGCCTCTATACAAGACGATATACTCGGAAGCATATCCAGAGGCAGTGAGTACCATTACGTGTCTAAAGTCGTAAAAATAAAGGTTGAGGACGAAAAAGAACTTGAAGACATAAGCTCGGTAAATATCCCGGAAAAGAAATCCATCATAAAGAAAACAATGAACGCCCTGACAGCTAAAAATTCTCTGTCTTCCAAGGTTATTATGACAACTATGCTGGTATTAAGCATAGGTGGTACCGTGAGCGCAGAGATAGCTAAGAGCGGCGCTGTGGTTAAGACGATGGACGCTGAAACAGCTGCGGCAGAGTATATAAATAGCCTTACAGGCACAGAACTAACCCAGGAAGAGGTAGATAATATTATCAGCGATGTAGCAGAAAAGCAGGGCATAGAGACTCCAGAATCCGAGACTTTGACCTCTCTTGAGCAAAAAGAACAGATTGTTAGCACGACAACAGACACAACTTCTGTAGTCACGGCGGCTGCTACTATCGCTCCTGTTCTGCTTCCGCCTGTTCCCGATACAACGCAGGTCACGCAGCCGCCTACTATCGTCGCGCCGGGTGGAGAAGATAAAGATACCTATATAAGGCAGGTTATAGAAACATACAGGGAAAAAGCTGCGCAAGGTTCTGATATTACTGGTGTCCAACAGCTCTTTAACACCGTATTATTATCGGACGAGGCTTCAGGCGTATATCAATTCGTATATAAAGGGAACAGGCACGACGTCAAAAATTCTGTTCCTGTTATGAAACTCACTTATGATTACAAAGGCTTGCTGGACGCGTATTCCAAGGGCTATATCACGCTGGAAGTTATATCCACCGGAGAAAAAGTCAATTATAGTGATAATAAATTTGACAGTAAAATAGTCCAGTATAAAGACTGGTTCAGGAACGGCGGCTTCAGGATTTTTGATAAGAATACAGGCGAAGAATATTATTCCATAGTCCAGTATGAATCCAGGGACAGGGTGTTCAACTATGACGGAGATACAGGCGAACTCATACGCAATAAGAAGAAAGTTAGAGAATATGAGTTGAGCGGGAAGTACATGAGGACCGTGATAATACCGGGTTCCGGGAAGATTGATATTGCCAAAATAAATACGGCGCAAAAAGCATTCGATGAAGGCGGACAGGAAGTAGACGCCCTTTTGAACGCCCAGAACCTTAAGGTCAAAAGGGCGGCAGAGACACTGGTAACGCTTGAAAGGGCGGACCAGATATGGATAAAGATGACCTATGCCACGCTCCTGGATAAAAACGGCAAAAAGATAGCCGCTTTTGCGGATGAAGCGAGCGTAAAGGGAAATAAAGCAAAAATAGACGGCGCGCTGTCAAAGGGCGGTACACTGGTAGGCGCGGATTACACTCCGTATGTATTGAACAACAGGGGACATTCTTTTGAAGGCGAAATGTTAGCCTGCGCTAAAGACGCTGACAATAATCTGAATAAAGTATGGGAGAAGGACGCGTCCGGGAACGCGGTTTTATGGACATACAACCACCAATCAGGCGCTTGGGACAGGAAAGAGCTGTCCGGTTCAATAGAGGATATCAAGAAGGATATCAAAGAAAACGCGATGTACTCCATGGATTCCTTCGACAAGAAGACCAGGAAGATGTCTTCCAGGATAATGACTTACAAAGAGATGAAATTACGCGACGCGGTGCCTGACGCGGTCCTGGATAAGGATACGGGTAATGAATTGCTCATAGGGTATGACGGCACAGACCTTGATGAGGCGAAGAAAGACCTGGAAATAATCAAGATAGATATCGAAGAAGGCGAAGGGCTTGTGCAGAATATCAGCATAGGCGGCAAGAAGCCATTATATTCCAAGACTGACAGCTGGTATGTGGAAAAGGTCCTGAAACTCTGGGGCGCCGAAGTATCGCTGGACGGGGACTATATAAAGTTATTCAACCGCGGTTATAACGATATGCCTGAATCCGAAGACATATTTAAGGCGGATGATAACAGATGGTACAGGAAAGGCAAAGAAATAAGGGATGATAAAGGCGAACTGGTAAGCTACGAAAAAGGCAATCTTATAATATTCGGAAGATTGGCGGCTGAACATAGATTTAAATTAGAACAACAGTACAGGGCTAATTATGAGAAGATGAGCATGGGCCTGACAGGGGAAAGCAGGGTCATAAAGCACAATCTAAGGACCCAGCAGACCGCCGTATTGACCGGGGAGAGTTATATAGATATGTACAGGAATGTGCCGGAATACGGGAATTACATACCCAACGCCAATCTGTTCATTTGGAATTACCAGGGAGATGACCATGTATTCATAATAGATGAAAGCATATCCAAAGTCGAGAAGACCCTTGAAAGAGAAAAAACCGCGCTGGAAAAAACAAAGACCTATGTAATGGGCAGATTTAAAGGCAGTGTTTCCGTCGCGGTTCCTCCTCCTCAATCAAGCGAAATAAAACAGGACGCTCAGGTTGTCGCGCCTGTTGTCCAACAAAGCCAGGAAGAAAAGGAAAAAGAAGAACAGAAAAAGCAGGACGAGCCAATTGTCGCACAGGATAAGATTGTAACGCCTTCTATCAGGGGTTTTGAGTTTACGCCCGAGGCCCAGGCGCCCAACGCGATTTTCATACCCGGAGTGGAGTTCAATACCGAAGGCGATATTACTCCTACTATGCAGTTCAATCTCAACGCCACCCCGAATTTCGGTAAATGGCTCCTGCTTAAAGGCGGGGTTGACGGGCTTATAAGGTTCAGTAATCCTTTAGCGGGTAATTTTGATACCAAGAAATCCGAGTACACTTCTTATCTGAATAATCTCTATGATATGAAGTCAAGGGGCGGTATTAATATAGGGACCACTCCCATAGATGATGAAATAGCGACTACGCGGAAAGTCCTTAATAATTTGAACAGCATGTCTTCTTCTCCGATAAAAAGCTACATGGGAGGGTTTGACCTTGACGCAAGCCTGATGCTTAAAGAAAGGCAGTTAAAAGACCAGCCGGAATGCGAGATTAATATTTATACAAAAGGATTGTGGCAGGGCGGGCCTGATTTTGAGAATAAGACCAGGCAGGAGTTGAAGCTGGCTTTCATAATGGGATCCAATGAAGCTTATGTATTAAAGAGTATAGGCGACAGGTTCAAAGCGCCCGCGGGATTCAGCATAGGAGAAGGTCAGGACGTTACTGAATACGGTTTAAAGTTCAAGGAACCGATAAATTTAGGTAATTTCACGATAGGCGCTAATCCGTTTGTCTTAAAAGATAACTTAGGGCATAACCTGGGCATTGGCATACCAATGGAATACA
>JBAZEP010000026.1:2142-21876 GCA_041653835.1 Candidatus Omnitrophota bacterium | reverse complement strand
ATACCGAAAGAAAAATACGATTTTGATAAACTTACAGGTTTCCGCAGGAAGCTCATAGATTTTTACATGCCCTACATGATACATGAGAAAATAGATTTTGATTTGACAAATTTTTCATCGGCTATAAACAGTTACTCATTCAAATGGCCTGAAGTGGACGATACGCTTTTGAATAATCTTTTTAAATTTTGCGACAAGATAGGATATATAAAAAGAAAGAGAAAAAAATGAAAGTAGCGCTTATATCTCCCAAAGGAAGTTTTTTAAGCAATAATTCGGATTTTAAAAAATTTTGGAAAAAAAATAATGAGGTTGTGGCACATCGCCGTTATTGGTCAGGTTTTGGATCGGGTTTATTAATCATAGCAGCGTTACTTCCTAAAAATACAGATATTAAATTAATAGATGAAAATATTGATCCCATTGATTACAATGAAAATTTTGATTTAGTGGCAGTAGCGACTCCTACTACACAACAGGCAAATCGAGCATATAAAATAGCGGATAATTTTAAGGAAAAAGGGATAAAGGTTATTATTGGAGGTATTCATGCTACTGTTTTACCAAAAGAAGCCAAGGCGCATGCAGATAGCGTCATAATTGGAGAGGTGGAATCTGTTTGGGCAGATTTTATGAAAGATTTTTTAAATAATAATATAAAACCTTTTTATAGTTCTAAAGAGCAATTCGATTTAAAGAAATCCCCTATGCCTCGCTATGATCTTGTTGCCCCAGAGAATTATAAAATGGTCTGGGTGCAGGCTTCTAGAGGATGTCCGTATGATTGTGAATTTTGCGTAGCTTCAAAAATATACGGTTTTAAATTTAGACACAAAACCATTTCTATGGTCATAGAAGAGCTAAAAACTATAAAAAGAATTTGGAAAGACGGAGTTAAGATAGGCTTTTCGGATGACAACTTATTTGTAGATAGAAAATATGCCGATAAATTAATTAAAGCTATGGCACATCTGAATATACGATGGTTTGCCCAGTGCGATATTTCTGTTGGCGCAGAAACGGAATTCTTGTCTTTATTGAGAAAGAGCGGATGTGAGTTACTTTTTATAGGAATCGAAAGCGCCAACAAGAATTCTTTGAATGAAATAAATAAAAATAGGGTAAAGGCACATTTTTTTGGAAAGTATAAAAAATATATAAAAAATATACAAAGCCAAGGCATAGGAGTTATGGGAGCTTTTGTAATAGGGCTTGATGGCGATGATTTGTCTATCTTTGATAAAACAATAGATTTTATAGTTGCCAATAAAATATATGCATCCCAGATAACAACACTGACGCCTCTCCCTGGAACACGTCTCAGGGACCGGCTTTTGGAAGAAAATAGGATATTATCTACAAGCTGGGATAACTATACATTTGGGGATGTGAATTTTCTACCCAAAAAAATGACCCCAGTCCAGTTGCAAAAAGGGCTGGTAAAAATATACCAAAAAATTTATTCCAAAGAAGTGAGAAAAAAAATAGGGAAACATTTTAAAAAAATATACTTAAAAATGTTTAACAATAAAAAATGAGCCTATATTCTATATTGCCATTAATATCTTCTATAGCATGTTTTTTATTAGGGATACTCATCTTTTTGAAAAGGAAAGGGTCGCGCGCCAATATTATTTTCTCTTTAGAATGTATGAGTATTACGTTATGGTTTTTAGGTTATGCGCTTATGTATTCTTCGGTAAGCTACAAGGAAGCCTTTCAATATACTAAGATAGTTTATGTAGGAGTTATATTTATACCTATATTTTTCTATCATTTTACGAGTCTTTTCTTGAACATGAAGGAAAGAAAATACATAATTTATTTAGTAGGATTTATTTTTATAGTATTTTTATTTACCACGAATTATTTGGTAGAAGGCCTCCATAAATATTACTGGGGATATCAAACTAAAGCAGGATTTTTGCATAGCTGTTTTTTATTCTTTTTATTTTATCTCAGTATAGTTTCTCTTATAAGGTTATTAAAAGAACTAAAGAAAGTGAAGAAAAAATCTCCAATAAGATATAATCAAATAAAGTATATATTAGTTGGAACCAGTATAGGGTGGTTTGGAAGTTTCGCAGATTTTTTACCTAATTACGGCATAAACTATTATCCTCTAGGGGGAATTTGCATCACCACTTGCGTGGCAATAATCGTATATTCTATTATTCGTTTTCGAGCTATGAATATAAATATTGCTATTACGCGTGCGGGCATATTTGTTTTTGTTTATACAGCAGTCCTAGCCATTCCTTTTATCGTAGGTGGCATAATCGGACCACATCTTTTCAGTAAAATGGCCAATTGGTGGATAATACCCGTGCTGATTGGTGTTATCCTTGCCAGTGCAGGTCCATTTATTTACATGCGATTGCAGAGAAAATTCGAATCGCGGTTAAGGGCCAAAGAATTCAAGTCGCATGAAGCATTGAGGCGGCTTTCGCATAATATGCTCAGGTTCACGGATTTGCACGTGCTTTTAAAACTCATGGTGCATTACTTAGTCAAGGTAATGGCGTTAAGGTTCGCGGCGATATATTTATTCGACAGGCAGAGCGGGAGATATTTATTGAGCAGTGCCTGGTATAGCGGCGAAAAAATAGAATTGCCCCAGGAATTCGAGGCTGGCGGTTCTCTTGCGGAGCAGCTGAATATTAAAAAACTGCCGATCGTGACAGAGGAGCTGGCGCTTTACGCGCCTAAGGCAGTAACGCCGCAAATAAAAAAGCTTTTTCCTGAATTGTCGGGATTAAGGATAAACACGGTAATACCATCTTTTTTAAGAAATTCCCTCATAGGCTTTTTGATATTATCAGACAGGAGGCATAATACGCCTTTTACACAGGAAGATCTGAACCTTTTGATGGTCTTGTCCAACGAGGCCGCGCTCGCTATCGAGAACGCGCAGTTCCACCAGAAAGAGGTCTCTCAATTGGTTGAGAAATCTAAAAGAGAAGCCCTCGCGGACATGGCGCCAGGAGCGTCACACCAGTTCAATAATCGTTTGGCATCCATAAGTTCTTCAGTGGAGCTTTTGCTTTTCAAGCTGGAGACTTTCAACGCGGGCAAGCGCAGTGAAGAAGACGCGAAGGCGCTCCTGGAAGACGCCAAGTCAACGCTGGAACTGATAGGTGATGAGGTTTATAAAGGCAAAGAGATAACCTCCGCTATATTGAAAAGGGCAAAGGCAAAGGTGGATTTCCAGAAATTCAATTTAACCAGCCTTATCGAGAACGCGTATAAGCTTGTCATGATAAGCCGTTCGCGCTCGGGCCTTGATAAGGCGAGAGAACTGAAATTCAATATTGTTTCTTTGAACCAGGTGCCTGAGATATTCGCGAGTGAGGCGCTGTTGCAGGATGTTTTTTATAATCTGATAGACAATTCTTATGACGCGATACAGGACAGGGCGAAAGTCCTGGATAAGGAAGATCCGTCATTCCACGGGGAAATAAATGTGGCGCTTGAAGCGGACAGCCAGGTCATAGTAGCGCGCGTAAGCGATAACGGTATAGGGCTTACAAAGGATAACCACAGAAAGCTTTTTACGCCTTACTTTACCACAAAGGCCACGTCCAACAAAGGCAGCGGCCTGGGCCTGTGCATTATAAGGGATTTCATAGAGATGCATAAGGGTACTGTTGTCTGCGAGTCGGAATATGGCAAAGGCACCACGTTTATCATAAAATTACCGCTAAAAAAGGAGAACCAGGATGGACGCTAAACCGGAACGCAAGATATTGATCATAGACGACGAAGAGACTTTATTGAAAAATATCGGGGATTTTTTCAGGGCGTCAGGATACGCGGTATTTACATCCCCTAACAGCGACAGCGGATTGGGATTATTGAAGGAACATAGCCCGGAATTATTACTGCTGGACCTGCACCTTAAGGAAGGGCTTACAGGCATGCAGGTGCTCAAGGAAGCTAAGTCGCTTAAGCCGGATTTAAAGGTCGTCATATTATCGGGATTCGGGGAGGATGAGGATACGAGAGATGTCTGTGTCTCGCTCGGCGCGGACGCTTTCCTTGGCAAGCCGACTTCCCTGAAGAGCCTGGCCGGGACCATTAAGAATCTCCTGGAGGTAAAATAAATGAAAGAAAAATTAGACACAACAATAAGGGACGATTTCCACAGCATAAATAATCTGCTTAACAAGATCACTACCCTGGCAGGCATAGCCAGGTACCACCTGGAAGAGAATGTGGCTGACGAGAAAAAAATGAAAGAGGAAAAGGCGCGCCTTGTAAAGGCGATGGGCAGTATGGAAGAATATGCCCTGAATATAGGCGAGATATTAAAGAAACTCCGCAAGGATATAGAGGCGGAGAAGGCCGGAAATGAATAATAAAATCCTGATAGTAGATGATGAAAAAGACATAACGCTGGTCCTGAAGGAATTTTTTGTATCAAAGGGCTACGACGTGCTGACAGCGTTCAATGGTATCGAGGCAATGGGCTTTCTGAAAGAGCCAGGCATAGACCTTATCCTCCTGGACATGCAGATGCCGGACATAGACGGCATGGAGATACTTAAAGAGGCGAAAAAAATATACAGGGACGCTAAGATAGTGGTGCTGACAGGTTTCGGCGAAGGGTATAGGCAGGAAGCGGAAAAAACAGGATGCGACGCGTTCCTTACCAAGCCTTTTTCCGTCAAGACGCTCATAGAGACCGTGGAATCCGTGCTGGCGGGAAAGGGAAAAAACGCGGACAAGACAGAGACGCTTATAGACGATGATAACATCCTGGCTAAGGCAAGGCTTCTCTTTATCGAGCCGAACGCGATATTGTATAGCTCCAAATTCACGTATTTCCGCGACCCGAAGCGCTGTAAGGGCAGTTATCTGTTGGCCGCGGCGTTCACCGAAAAAGAGACGCTGGAGAATATAGATAAATTCAAACCGGATATCATCCTCAGCGATATAGGCGTATTCAGGCTATATAAACTGAACGATAGGCTCTCCGGTTTAGCCGGCCAGGTCAAGGACATTATATTATACGGGCTTCCGTCCGCCGCGGGCGGCGCTGCCAGAGGCGCTTATTTTTCATTTATAGGAGGCATATTTGATCCGCTGGCAGCTGTAATCAACCCGAAAGAAATGGATAAGCTCGGCAGGATAGTGCGTAAATCCGCCATAGAGCATGGTTTATACATAAGGATCGAGAAATGACGAACGAACAGCTTCATAATTATCATAAAACACTAGTCCAGGCAAGTAAAGGCATGGCGCGCATAACCGACGCGCGCAAATTGTTATATCTTATTGTATATGTCGTGAAGAAACATATGAAACTGAAAAGCGCCGGCATATTCCATTACGACGAGGACACCAAAGCATATATTTTAAGGCAGAGGCGCGGCGACGCGAATGCGCAAAAAGGATACAGGATAAACGAAGATAAACCGTTAATAGCATGGCTGAAAGATAAGAAGAACGCTTTTATATACACTGAAGGCGGTTTTAACGGATCTCCGGACGCGGGAAGAGAATTGGAAAAACTCGGGTGCGCGGTGTGTGTGCCGAGCTTCAATAAAGAAAGGTTGATAGGATTTTTGCTCTTAGGCGCCAAGGCATCGGGAGAGGCGTATACGGCTGAGGAGTTGGAGCTATTATCGACTATTTCCAGCGAGGCAGCCATGGCATTGGAAAACGCGAAAAACCTGGTGGAATTGCAGAGATTAAGGGAAAGAGAAAAAGAAAATGACCTCCAGACGATATTGGCGCTCGCCAAGACAGTTGACGAAAAAGACGCTTACACAAGAGGCCATCTGGAAGAGGTAGCTAAATATGGAATGATAACGGCCGAGGAACTGGCAAGTTCGGCGGCGAATATGAATATGGATATGGAAGAGTTAAAAACCTCTTTGCTCCTCCATGATATAGGAAAGGTGGGTGTGCCTGACGCATTGCTCCATAAAGATTCCGAACTTACTGGAGAGGAATTCGAGATAATGAAACAGCATACAGAGATGGGGGCGAGGATCATAGAGCCTATCGAGAAATTGAAAAGGGTAGCGAAGATCATCAGGCACCACCAGGAAAAATATGACGGCACAGGTTACCCGGACGGGCTTAAAGGCGAAGATATACCTCTTGAATCAAGGATTATCGCGGTAGTGGACGCTTATCACGCCATGACATCGGACAGGCCTTACAGAAAGGGCCTGGAAGAAAGTGTTGCCCTGGAAGAATTAAAGGCGAATTCCGGGATCCAGTTCGACCCGCACGTAGTGGACGCGTTTGTAAGCGCGCATAAAAAAGGCAAGATAACAAAAACATAAAAAAGCGAGGATAAGCTATGAAATATATTGTATTGGTCGGGGATGGGATGGGCGACAGGCCCATTGAGGATCTCGGGGGAAAGACCGTACTTGAATCAGCCAAGATACCCAATATGAATTTTATAGCCGCGAACGGCAAGGTGGGCCTTACCAATATGATACCGTTCAGGATGGCGCCCGCAAGCGACGTGGCGAATCTTTCCATACTCGGGTATAACCCGAAGAAATATTATACGGGGAGAGGCCCTCTTGAAGCGGCTAATATGGGCATAGACCTCCAGGACGACGAAGTGGCTTTCAGGTGTAACCTTGTGACTGTGTCGTCGGATGGGAAAATGGCGGATTACAGCGCAGGGCATATATCGAATGAGGAAGCGCGCTCGCTTATAGAGGCATTGGGCGCCAAGCTGGGTTCGGAAAATATAAGATTTTACCCTGGCATAAGCTACAGGCATCTGGTGGTATTTAAGTGCAAGGATAAGGAAGAGCAGGACGCCTTTGTAAACGCTAAATGCGTGCCTCCTCATGATATAGCCGGTAAAGCAATAGACAAATTCCTGCCTTCAGGGACCGTCCGCGCTGAAACCCTGAACAGGCTTATGCATGAATCGAAAAAGATACTTTCCGAACACGATGTGAACAGGGTCAGGCTTGATTTAAAAGAGAACCCCGCTAATATGATATGGCTCTGGGGCCAGGGCATAAAACCTTTTATGCCCAAGTTCTCTAAGCTTTACCATGTGGAAGGTTCAATCATCTCCGCGGTGGATCTTATAAAGGGCATAGGCAGGATCATAGGGCTCAGGGTTATAAATGTACCGGGCGCCACTGGTTATTATGACACTAACTATCTCGGCAAGGCGGAACACGCGCTTGAATCGCTGAAAGACAGGGATTTTGTGTTCGTGCACGTGGAAGCGCCTGATGAAGCGGGCCATAACGGCGATCTCAGGGAAAAGATCTACAGCATAGAAAAATTCGATAAATTCGTGGTGGGGACCATATTGAACCATTTTAAGTCTGCGAAAGAAGAGTTCAGGATGCTCGTCCTATCCGACCACGCCACGCCCGTGGCATTAAAGACGCACTCCAGGGACTATGTGTGTTTTGCCATGTATGGCACGGATATAGAGCAGGATGCTATCAAACACTTCAACGAAAAAGAAGCGCGCCTTTCCAAATTCCGCATCGATAAGGGCCACGAGCTCATGGAGTTCTTCATCCGGTAAATTTTAATGGATTATTTTGGGCGTTTGTGGTAATATTTACAAATATGGCAAATTCTTTGATTGTGCAAAAATACGGCGGGAGTTCCGTAGCGAATACGGACAGGATTAAAAACGTCGCCAACCGCATCGCGCGGTATAAGAAACAGGGGCATAATGTAGTGGTAGTGGTGTCTGCCCTGGGCGATACCACGGATGAGTTATTGGAGCTCGCGGCTGAGATTACGGATAAGCCGAGTGACAGGGAGATAGATATGCTTATCTCCACGGGCGAACAGGTGTCTGTGGCGCTCCTGGCAATGGCGCTCCATAAAATAGGCGTTGACGCGATATCTTTTACAGGCCCGCAGGTAGGTATTATAACGGACAGGTCCCACACAAAGGCCAAGATCCTGGAGATAAGCGCGGACAGGATAAAGGAACGGGTCAAAAAAGGCACGGTTGTCATAGTCGCGGGTTTCCAGGGCATGAATACAGACCAGGAGATCACGACGCTCGGAAGAGGCGGCTCGGATCTTACGGCAGTCGCTATCGCGAAGACACTTGACGCGGACATGTGCGAGATATATACGGATGTTGAAGGCGTTTATACGGCGGACCCAAGAGTGGTCAAAGACGCGAGGAAGCTTTCAGTGATAAGCTATGAGGAAATGCTTGAACTGGCGTCACTCGGCGCGCAGGTAATGCAGGCCAGGTCCATGGAGGTCGCGAAAAAATATTCAGTGCCCCTGCATATAAGGTCGAGTTTTACGGATAAGGAAGGAACGATCATTTCAAAGGAGGTTAAGTCAATGGAAGAGGTACTGGTCAGCGGCGTAACCGCGAATAAAGGTGAGGCAAAGGTAACTATCTGCGATGTCCCGGACAGGCCCGGCATTGCGGCGAAGATATTCAAGGATATAGCGGGACACGATATAAATGTCGATATGATAATCCAGAATATAAGCAGACGCGGCTATACAGACCTGTCATTTACCGTTCCTGTGTCCGAGCTTAGCAGGACAAAGGATGTCATGGCTACGATAGTAAGGTCTGTCAAGGCGAAATGTGCGGTCTATAATAACGAGATCGCCAAGGTTTCTATAGTGGGCGTGGGCATGAAGACCCATTCGGGCGTGGCCGCAGCGATGTTCGGCGCGCTGGCTTCGAAAAAGATAAACATAGACATGATATCCACTTCCGAAATAAAGATATCGTGCGTTATAAATAAGAAATTCGCGGATGACGCGGTAAGGGTGCTCCACAAGGCATTTGGATTGGAGAAAAAATAGATTTTACTTCTCGACTCACTCGCTTCGCGCGTTCGCTCGAAGAATATTGTTCGAGCGGACTTAATGTTTTATTTATAAGCCCAGTCGAGAACTATTAAGAGGAAATAAGATGAAAGAAATCAAAATTTACGACACTACATTAAGAGACGGCTCCCAGGGCGAAGGCATTTCTTTTTCCGTGATGGACAAGGTAAAGATCGCGAAAAAACTTGACGCGTTCGGGTTCCATTATATCGAAGGCGGATGGCCTGGTTCCAACCCCAAGGATATGGAGTTTTTCAAACAGGCAGGCAAGCTTAAACTCAAGAACTCGACGCTTGTCGGATTCGGCAGTACCAGGCGGCCGAAGATCAGCCCGTCGGAAGACGAAAACCTGAAGGCGCTTGTTAAATCCGGAGTAAAGACAGCGGCCATATTCGGAAAGACATGGGATATGCACGTGACCGACGTCCTGAAGATATCTTTGAACGAGAACCTGAATATGATCAAGGACACGGTAGAGTTCCTTAAATCCAAAAATTTTTACGTATTTTACGACGCCGAGCATTTTTTCGACGGATACGCGGGCAATAAAGATTACGCCCTGGAAACCCTGCATACCGCGGTATGCGCGGGATGCGATATCGTGGTACTTTGCGATACTAACGGCGGCATGCTCACAGATGAATTAGGCATGGTCGTCAGGGCGATATCCAGCGAATGCTGTGATGTCAAACTCGGCATCCATACGCACAATGACTCAGGCCTGGCTGTAGCGAACAGCCTGGCGGCGGTCGGGAACGGCGCTTCAGTCGTGCAGGGCACCATAAACGGCTACGGCGAAAGATGCGGCAATGCCGACCTGTGCGGTATCATCCCGAACCTCCAGTTAAAGATGGGCTATAAGTGCGTCTCTGAAGCCAAGCTTAGAGAATTAACAGAACTTTCCAGGTATGTAAGCGAGATATCGAATATGAAACCGCAGGATAACCAGCCTTTTACGGGCAGGAGCGCGTTTGCCCATAAAGGCGGTATACATATAAACGCTGTCATGAAAAATCCCGCGACCTATGAACATATAGCGCCGGAAAAAGTAGGCAATCACAGGAGGATCCTCATTTCCGAGCTGGCCGGAAAGACCAGCATCATACTTAAAGCGAAAGAGATGGAGTTTGACCTTACCAAGGATGACCCGAAGACAAAAAGGATATTGAAGCTTATCCAGGCAATGGAAAACCAGGGCTATCATTTCGAGGCGGCCGATGCGTCTTTCGAGCTTTTGATGAAAAAGGCGCTGAAAAAATATAAACCGTGTTTCACTCTCGAAAGTTTCAGGGTCAGCATGGAAAAAAGAGAAGACGACACCCTTATATCCGAAGCCATCATCAAGCTGAACGTGAACAAGAAAGAAGAACACACCGCGGCGCTCGGGGACGGGCCTGTGAACGCGCTCGATAACGCCCTTCGCAAAGCCCTTGTGAAATTTTATCCCGCGCTTTCCGAGATGCGCCTGTCGGATTTCAAAGTTAGGGTGCTGGATGAGAAAGCCGGCACCGCGGCCAGGGTAAGGGTCCTTATCCAGTCGGAAGACGGGGACAGTTCGTGGGGCACGGTCGGCGTTTCCGAGAACATCATAGAAGCAAGCTGGCAGGCCCTTGTGGACAGCGTGGAATACAAGCTGTTAAAAGACAAAGCCGGATAATCCCCAGCCATGAAAGACATACCTCCAAGATATAATCCAAAAGACCACGAAGAAGCTATATATTCCAAATGGGAAAAGAGCGGATTTTTCCGCGCTGAACCTGACGCGGACAAAAAACCGTTTACCATAGTGATTCCGCCCCCGAATGTCACGGGAATACTGCATATGGGGCATGCGCTCAACAATACCCTGCAGGACATACTTATAAGATGGAAAAGGATGCAGGGGTTCGCGAGCCTGTGGGTACCTGGTACCGACCACGCCGGCATAGCCACCCAGAACGTCGTGGAGAGGAGCCTGCGCGAAAAAGGCCTGACCAGGCAGGGGCTTGGCAGGGAAAAGTTCATAGAAGAGGTATGGAAATGGCGGGAAAAATACGGCAGTACCATAATATCCCAACTTAAAAGGCTTGGCGCATCTTGTGACTGGGAAAGGACGCGGTTTACCATGGATAAAGGCCTTTCAGAGGCTGTACTGGAGGCGTTTGTCCGGCTTTATAATAAAGGCTTGATTTACAGGGGAAATTATATCATCAACTGGTGCCCGAGATGCCAGACCGCGTTATCAGACGAGGAAGCGCCCCACCAGGACGTGGAAGGAAAACTTTATTATATCCTGTATCCGTTCAAGGAAGAGCAGGGCGTAGGGAACGCGGGGCAGGGCGTGGTGGTGGCTACCACGAGGCCCGAGACAATGCTTGGCGACATGGCAGTAGCGGTAAACCCCAAAGACAAGAGATACAAAAAATTAATAGGCATGAAATTGATACTGCCTATCATGGAGAGGGAGATAGATATCATCGCGGATGATTTTGTGGACAAAAAATTCGGGACAGGCGCGGTAAAGGTTACGCCGGCGCATGACCCGAATGATTTCGAGATGTCGAAACGCCATTCTCTCGAGCCTGTAAAAGTCATGGGGCCTGACGGAAAGATGAATGAGAACGCCGGCAGGTTCAATGGCATGGACAGATTCGAGGCAAGAAAGGCTGTTTTAGCGGAGCTTGAGGAAAAGAAACTGCTGGTAAAGATAGATAAGCATGAACACGCGGTGGGCCATTGTTACAGGTGCCATACCGTGGTGGAGCCTTACCTGTCTTTGCAATGGTTCGTGAAGATGAAGCCGCTGGCGGAAGCCGCCATAGAAGCGGTAAAAAGCGGGGAAATAAAATTTTATCCAAAGAGATGGACAAAGGTATATCTCAACTGGATGGAAAATATAAGAGACTGGTGCGTCTCGAGGCAGATATGGTGGGGGCACAGGCTGCCGGTGTATTATTGCGCGGCGTGCGACGGGGTAACGGTCTCGAAAATAAAACCTGAAAAATGCGTTAAATGCGGAGGGTTGGAATTGAAACAGGACGAGGATGTCCTGGATACATGGTTCTCGTCCTGGCTGTGGCCGTTCTCGACACTTGGCTGGCCTGGAAAAACAAAAGACCTGGAATATTTTTATCCGACCTCCGCGCTGGTCACCGCGCCCGAGATATTGTTTTTCTGGGTAGCGAGGATGATCATGTCGGGAGAGGAATTCATAAAGAAGATCCCTTTCAGCGATGTTTATATCCACGGAACTGTCAGGGACGCCTCGGGCAAAAAGATGTCGAAATCCCTGGGCAATATAATAGACCCGCTTGAGATAATAGACGCCTTTGGCTCGGACGCGCTCAGGTTCAGCATCATATCCATAACATCCGCGGGCCAGGACGTGTTTCTATCAAAGGATAAATTCGAGATAGGCAGGAATTTCGCGAACAAGATATGGAACGCGTCGAGATTTGTGCTGATGAATATTGATCAAAATGACAATATTGTTCGAGTGAGGCCGAATATCTTCTCGACAAGCTCGAAGTATATTCGGCCGAGTCGAGAACTATCTATAGCCGACAAATGGATATTGAGCAGGCTTAACCGTACCATAGAGGCTGTGACAAAGGCGCTAAAGAATTACAAATTTAACGAAGCCGAATCTATCCTTTACGATTTTATATGGCATGATTACTGCGATTGGTACGTGGAAATGTCAAAGAGCGGGTGCGCGAAGGAGGTTTTGATACACGCGCTTGAAGACTCCCTGAAATTATTGCATCCTTTTATGCCGTTTGTTACAGAAGCCGTATGGCAGAATATAAAAGAGAGAGAAAGCATAATGACAGCTTCGTGGCCCGAGCCCGATAAGAAACTCGTGGATAAGAAGATAGAACTCGACATGGAAATCATCAAGGATATTATCGTGAACATCAGGAATATCCGTTCGGACATGAATATACCGTATTCAAAAAAGATAACGGCGATTGTCGTGCCTTTGAAAAAAAGCGCGGAGCGCGCCGCGGCCGCAGGCGCGGGGTATATCAAAAACCTGGCGCAGCTCGACGGATTGACTATCGATAAAAAAGCGGCTAAGCCAAAGAGTTCGCTCAGCGCTGTTACGGAGAATTTCAGTTTGTTTATCCCGCTGGAGGGGATCATAGATATAGCAGCGGAAAAAGCTCGGCTGGCGAAAAAACAGGACGCGCTGAAACAGCAAACCGCCTTCATAGAAAAAAAATTGAACGACAAAAACTTCATGGACCATGCCCCTGAGCATGTGGTCAAATCTGAACAGGAACGCGCCTCGAAGATCAAGGAACAGATAGACAGGCTGGAAGATACGATAAAAGGATTGTAAGATGAAATTGTCGAAAGAAAAGGTTTTTCCCATAATTATAAGCGCCCTGAAAGAGGATATAGGGCCGGGCGATATCACAGGTTCTCTGCTTTTCGAGAAAGACGTGAATATTACGGCGCACATCTTCGCTAAAGAAGACGCTGTTGTCGCCGGCATGGATATCGCTAAATGGACATTGGACGCCGTTGATGAAAAAATAGTATTTACAGCGCTGGCTAAAGACGGGGAGCGCGTCAGGAAAAATAAAAGAGCGGCGTCCCTGAGAGGTTCCGCTAAAGCCATCCTGTCCGCCGAAAGGACTATTTTGAATTTTTTAGGGCACCTTTCCGGCATAGCCACGCTTACAGCCGCGTATGTCAAAGAGGTAAAAGGCACGCGCGCGGAGATATATAATACCAGAAAAACCATCCCCGGGATGAGGGAACTCGAAAAATACGCCGTCAATATGGGCGGAGGGTCCAGCTACAGGCTGGGATTATGGGACGGGGTAATGATAAAAGATAATCACCTTAAGATAAAATCCATAGAAGAGGCCATAGGGATATTTACAAACAAAGGTTATAAGAACATCGAGGCCGAGGTAGAAAATATCGCGGAGTTCAAAAAGGCGCTGGAAGCGGGGGCGAATATCATAATGCTGGATAATATGAAGATAGAAGACATGAAAAAGGCGGTAAAGTTAAAGCGGCCCGGAGTGATACTGGAAGCATCGGGCGGGATCAGCCTGGATAACGTGAAAAAGATCGCCAAATCCGGAGTTGACAGGATTTCCGTAGGAAAACTTACTCATTCAGCCCCTTCAATAGACTTTTCGCTGGAAGTTTGCGGATAATATAATTTCCCTTTTATTTTTTATGGACATCGCATTAATCCTGACGCCAAGCTGGTCGCTGACAAAGCCTCCCATCTCACTGGCTTTATTATCGGCTAATTTGCGCAATTCCGGTTATCGTGCCGTCTGTTTTGACCTGAACAGCAGATTTTTCCATAACTGCCGGCAGGAGTATAAGGACAAATGGGCGCAGGAGCATGATTTTTACTGGAAAGACCACACATTTATTTCCGCTTTTTTGAGGGATCATAAAAATATCCTGGAAGGATATATAGAGGAGATATTGGATACCGGCGCCCCTGTCATAGGTTTTTCGGTTTATTATCCGAATCATTTTATGAGCGTGGCGATAGCCAGCCTGATCAAGGCGCGCGACAACAAGCGTATTATAGTATTCGGCGGACCGCAGGCAGTGCCTTGCGTCGGAGGCAACGAATTCCTTAAGACAGATTGTGTAGATGCCATTGTATTAAACGAAGGCGACAGCACCATAGTGGAGCTGGCAGGGATTATCAGGGAAAAAGGAGAAATAGATATTTGCCCCGGGGTAATTTTTAAGCAAGGCGGCAGGATCGTGAATTCAGGAGAGCGGGAACCGGTTCCTGATCTCAATACCTTGCCTTACGCCGATTTCAGCGATTTTTCCCTATCGGATTACGAACATCCCAGGGAACTGCCGCTCCTGTCGAGCAGGGGGTGTATCTGGAATTGCCTTTTCTGTACGGCTAAGCTTCCCTGGCAGAGATATCGAACGCAGAGCGGCGGAAGGATTTTCAAAGAAATCCAACACCAGCTCGCGCTCCATCCGCAAGTGGATTATTTCAGTTTCCATGACTGCATGATAAACGGGAACATCGCGGCGCTGCGGCAATTCTGCCAGCTTGTCATTGAGGCGAAGAAACGCGAGGATATGCCGGATATAAAATGGTGGTGCCAGGGGATTATCAGGCCCGAGATGAATAAAGATCTGTTGCCGCGGATGCGGGAGGCCGGGTGCGTGGAAATTACTTACGGGGTGGAATCCGGGTCGCAAAAAGTAATTGGACAGATGGGTAAACGCTTTGCGGTTGATACTGCCGTTGAGGTGATCGGGGATACACATGACGCCGGTATCAAGGTTACCGCGATCTTCATGTTCGGATTTCCGGGAGAAGAAAAACATGATTTTACGCAAACATTGGATTTTTTAAAAAAGATCCGGCATTCCGCGGATAAAGTTATCCCGGCGGAGGCTTTCTGTATTATAGAAAGGCACGCCCCATTATATAAACAGGCGGTTCAGAACGGGCTTTATTCCGATCCGCATCCTCTTTACTGGAAAAGCAGGGACGGCAGGAATACTTATCCGGAGCGTTTTGGCCGTTTTGAAGATTTCTGCCGTACGGCGCAGTCCCTGCAAATACCACTGGACGGTGCCTATCAGAAGAATATCGAGAACAAGGAAGAGTTCTTTAAAGAGTATAATGATTATTGCCATGCCCCTAAGTTGAACATATGCGGGAACCTGGTCGAGAAACAGCAGGGGGGCGCCGTACGTTTTGAATGGCATTTGCAGGAAACATGCACATTTGGCTGTGAATATTGCGCGAAGGCGAAGAATAACAGTCGGCCGCGGCAGCCTGCTTCTCTCACAGTCCGGGAATACGCGGATTTCTGGAAGTACACGCACGAGAAATATGGCACGGGGAGCGTTGTCATGACAGGAGGGGAGCCCCTGCTTCACCCGTATTTTTTGGATACCTGCCGCAAGATAAGCGCTTATCATAGCGTAACAGTCCGCACAAACATGTCTGTTGATTGGCGAGGGCTTCTTGAACTTGACCCCTCCAGGGTTGCCGTAGAGGCGAGTTTTCATCCGGCTTTTTCCGATTCCGCGGCTTTTCTTGACAGCTGTTTAGAGTTAAAAAGAAAGGGGTTCGCGCTTACGATCCACTGCCTCGCCTACCCGCCGTTCATAGCCCGCCTGCCGGCATTTATGGAGCATTGCGCGGACGCCGGCCTGTCGGCTGTAATGACCGCTTTTTGGGGTACGCATGACCGGATGCAATACCCGGATCGCTATACAGAGGAAGAATGCGAAACGCTTAAACCTTATCTTGGCACGAAAGAGCGGATTTGTTATAATTTGCGCGGGGAAAGCCCTTGCGGTAAGCTGTGTAACGCAGGTTTTAAAAGCGCGTACATAGGTTCCGACGGGGTCATTACGCGCTGTAACTATGCCCCTGAAGAACTTTTAGGTAATATGCGCGGCCGGACAATAGAGCTTTTTTCTGAACCGCGGCCGTGTAATCAGGAATTTTGCCCCATGAATAATTTTGATACAGTGAACTTAAGTTAACTTATGCAAGAATTCGAATTAACAAGCCCATTCAAGCCTTGCGGGGACCAGCAGGAGGCGATAAACCGCCTTACTGAAGGATTGCGCAAAAGCCTCAAATACCAGACACTTCTCGGCGTTACAGGAAGCGGCAAGACATTTACCATGGCGAACGTGATCGCCAATGTCCAGCGGCCTACGCTTGTGATATCGCATAACAAGACCCTCGCGGCGCAGTTGTACAGCGAATTCAGGGAGTTTTTCCCTCATAACGCGGTAGAATATTTCGTGAGTTATTATGATTATTACCAGCCCGAGGCTTATGTGCCGCAGGCGGATGTCTATATAGAGAAGGACGCCTCGATAAACGATAATATAGACAGGCTCAGGCTTTCCGCCACCAGTTCCCTGATGTCCAGGCGCGATGTCATAATCGTGGCGAGCGTATCGTGCATATACGGTTTAGGCTCCCCGGAAGATTACGAGGGACTGCTGTTGTTTTTAAAGAAAGGGGAATCGGTAAAGAGAAGCGACCTATTGGCGCATCTCGTGGATATACACTATACAAGGGACGATATAGGTTTCAAGAGAGGATGCTTCAGGGTAAGGGGCGAGACAGTAGACATATTCCCGGCTTATAAAGAAACTTTTTTCAGGATAAACTTTTTCGGGGACGAGATAGAAAAGATCTCGGAACTACACCCTGTCAGCGGCAAGATTATAGCGGATTTCATCGACAAGATAGCGGTTTATCCCGCGAAACATTTTGTTACCACTGAGGACAGGATAAAAGCGGCTATCGCTTCGATCGAAAAGGAACTGGAAGAGAGGCTCGCGGAACTCAGGGCTCAGAATAAATTATTGGAGGCGCAGAGGCTCCAGTCCAGGACGCGTTACGACCTGGAGATGCTCGCGGAAATGGGGTTTTGTAACGGCATAGAAAACTACTCGAGGCATTTGAGCGCCAGAGCTCCCGGGTCCAGGCCGTACTGCCTGCTCGACTATTTCCCGGAAGATTTCCTGACCGTGATAGACGAATCGCACGTAACGGTGCCCCAGATAAGAGGCATGTACAACGGCGACCGGGCGCGCAAGCAGACGCTCGTGGACTATGGCTTCAGGCTTCCTTCGGCGCTGGATAACAGGCCTTTGAATTTTGACGAATTCATGTCCATTATCCATGAAGCGGTTTTTGTGTCAGCCACGCCTTCGGAATACGAGCTTCGCAATTCGAACCTGATAGCGGAGCAGGTTATAAGGCCGACAGGCCTGCTGGACCCGGATATAACCGTGAAATCCACGGAAAACCAGATACCTGACCTTATCGAGAATATAAAGGCGGTAACAGCCAAGGGCCAGCGCGCGCTCGTCACTACCCTGACCAAAAGGATGTCGGAAGACCTTGCGGGATACCTTAAGGAATTGGGCATAAAAGTGACATATATACATTCTGAATTGGGGGCTATTGAAAGGGCTGAACTTTTGAGGGATTTGCGGATGAAGAAATTCGACTGCCTGGTAGGCATAAATCTATTAAGAGAAGGACTTGACCTGCCCGAAGTGAGCCTGGTGGCTATATTAGACGCGGATAAAGAAGGTTTCCTGAGATCGGAGACGTCGCTGATACAGGTGGCGGGCAGGGCAGCCAGGAATATTGACGGCCGTGTTATAATGTATGCCGATACCGTGACCGATTCCATGAAGAAGGCTATTGACGAGACCGCGAGAAGGAGGAAGAAACAGGCGGAGTTCAACAAGGCCAATAATATCACGCCCCGCTCCATTGAAAAAGCCATAAGGGAAGGCATAGAATCTTTCAAAAAAGCCGAAGAGATCGTCCTGGAAACGGCGGGACAGACAGAAGAAGATTTTGAAAAAGAAGAGCTTATATCCGAACTTGAAAGGGAAATGGAGCTCGCGGCGAGGAACCTGCAGTTCGAGCGCGCCGCGAAACTAAGGGACAGGATAAAGGAGCTAAAGGAGACCTGACCCAAACCCGCATTGGGGAAGGTTGAACCTTCCCCAATGCGGGTTTGGGGTGGTTAAAAATATGCTGGACGATAAGATACTTAATTATTTCAAAAAGCACGACGAAGGCTATGTCTCAGGCGAGGAATTGAGCCGCGAACTCGGTATTTCCCGCGCGGCGGTGTGGAAACATATAGAAAATCTCAGGGAAGAAGGCTATGGGATCGAAGCGTTCCCGCACCTGGGGTATAAGATAATTTCCGTACCTGACCGCCTGACAGAGGTTGAGCTGAAATGGAAACTCAAGACGGATATCGTGGCCGGAAAAATATATTCTTACAGGGAAACCACTTCCACCAATGACGCGGCATGCTCCCTCGCCATGCAGGGGGAAAAAGAAGGCTCGATAGTGATAGCGGAATCGCAGACCAGCGGCAGGGGCAGGATGGGCAGGAAATGGGCGTCGCCTAAATCCAAGGGAGCGTATTTTTCAGTGATATTAAGGCCGGACATCCTGCCTAAAGAGTCGCCGTGCATTACGCTTTTTTCCGCGCTGAGCGTGGCGAAGACGATCAGGGATACGCACGATATCCCGGCGTTCATAAAATGGCCGAACGATGTTTTGGTGAACGGAAAAAAGATATGCGGGATATTGACCGAGATAAATGCCGAGACAGACAAAGTTAATTTTGTTATAATAGGCATAGGTATTAATATAAACGCCAAAAAAGAGTCCCTGCCCAAAGACGCGACCTCCATAATGGAAGAGTGCGGAAGGGAAGTATCCAGGATAGAGCTGATAAAGGAGCTTTTCAGGAACCTGGATAAGTATTATGGTTTTTTTAAGGCGGGCCGCATAGCCGATATAATAAGAGAATATAAAGAATACTCGAATTTCCTGGGCACCAGGGTCAGGGTGACGTATCATGACAGGAAAATAGAAGGCTACGCCATAGACGTTGATAAAGAAGGCGCTCTTATATTAAGGATGGATTCCGGGCTCAACGAAAGGGTCCTGGCAGGCGACGTGACAATGTTGAGGTGATCATGCTGTTGGCGATAGATATAGGCAATACCAGTATACATAACGGTATTTTTGATAAAAGAGTTTTGAAGAAAGTATTCACGATACCTACTTGTTCTAAAAATGCCGCAGGGGATTACAGGGTAAAATTAAAACCTTATGTCAATAAGATAGACTCCGTGATAGTGGCAAGCGTAGTGCCGGATGCCTTAAAAATAGTGGAAAAGGCGGTCAAAAAAACAATTGGCAGGGATTGCGCGGTCGTAGGCAGGGATATTGACAGCGGAATAAAAAATCTTTACAGGGATCCGAAACAGGTAGGTTTTGACAGGCTCGTGAACGCCAGGGCAGCGTATGAATTATATGGCGGAGAGTGTGTCATAGCGGATTTCGGCACCGCTATAACAATAGACATCGTCAACAAAAACAAAGAATACATCGGCGGGGTCATA
>JBAZEP010000026.1:0-2042 GCA_041653835.1 Candidatus Omnitrophota bacterium | reverse complement strand
TGACAGGCTCGTGAACGCCAGGGCAGCGTATGAATTATATGGCGGAGAGTGTGTCATAGCGGATTTCGGCACCGCTATAACAATAGACATCGTCAACAAAAACAAAGAATACATCGGCGGGGTCATAGCGCCCGGCCCCGGGATCTCGTTGTGGGCGCTCTCTGAAAAAACAGCGCTTCTCCCAAAAGTCAGCATCACAAAACCAAAAGGGATATTGGGAAGAGAAACAAGACAAAGCATGTTGATAGGCGTAGTGTACGGTTTCAGCGGTTTATGCGACAGCGTGGTCCGTAAACTAAAAAAGCGTTATTGTAAAAACGCCAAGGTTATAGCCACCGGCGGCTTTTCCAGCCTCCTTGGCCCTTATTGCGAGACCGTGGACATAATAGAACCTGAACTTACGCTCAAAGGCCTGCAGATAATCAATCAGTTAAAGGAGAGACATGTTTAAGATTTTAAGCAATGAGAACATAGCGCCGAACATTTTTAAAATGGCCATAAAGGCGCCTTTGCTTGCCGCTAAAGCCAGGGCAGGCCAGTTTATGATACTTCGGATCGATGACAAAGGGGAGCGCATCCCCCTTACCATAGCCGATAAGGACGGCGAAAATATAACCATAGTTTACCAGGTCGCGGGAGTGACTACCCACAGGCTGGCTGAAAAGAAAGCGGGCGAAGCTGTCTCTGACGTGGTGGGGCCGCTGGGGCACGCTACCGACGTCAAAAAAATCGGTACAGTGTGCTGTGTCGGGGGAGGCGTGGGTATCGCCGAGCTCTATCCTGTGGCAAAGGCTTATAAAAACGCGGGGAACAATGTGGTAGTTATTATCGGCGCGAGGAATAAAGAGCTTTTGATATTTAAAAAAGAATTAACCTCTCTCGGCGTGGAGCTGCATGTGGTCACGGATGACGGCTCAGACGGCGAAAAAGGTTTTGTCTCGGATATCCTTAAAAGATTGATAGATTCAGGCAAAAAAATAGACCTTGTTTACGCTGTAGGGCCAGGGATAATGATGGAAGTGGTTTCTAACCTGACCAGGCCGTACGGCATAAAGACCCTGGTTTCGCTGAACACAGTACTTGTGGACGGTACAGGCATGTGCGGTTCGTGCAGGATCCAGGTGGGTAACGAAACAAAGTTCGCGTGCGTGGACGGCCCTGAATTCGACGGCCATTTGGTAAATTTTAAGGAACTGAAAGCCCGGCAGGGCTTGTTTAAGGAACAGGAAAAACATGCCTGCAAGATACGAGGGATACTGCAATGAACAAACAGACTGCGGAAGAAAGGATAAAGAATTTTTACGAGGTAGCGCTGGGCCTGTCTGAGGAAGAAGCATTAAAAGAAGCGCTGAGATGCCTTTCCTGCAAAAAGGCGAAGTGTTCCATGAATTGCCCTGTGGAAATAGATATCTCGGGCTTTATAAGCGCGATAAAGAAAAAAGATTTCGAAGGAGCCATCAGGACGATAAAAGAAAAAAACAGCCTGCCCGGCGTATGCGGCAGGGTATGCCCGCAGGAAAATCAATGCGAAGGCGCATGCATCCTGAACGCTAAAAAGGCGCCTATAAATATAGGCGGGCTTGAAAGATTTGTAGCGGACTGGGAATTAAAGAATAAGCCAGGGGCAAAGCGCATAGCGCAAAGCGCAAAAGGGGAAAAAGTGGCGGTTATAGGTTCCGGGCCCGCTGGCCTGACCTGTGCCGGAGATTTGGCGAGGATGGGTTATAGCGTCACCATATTAGAGGCACTGCATGTGGCGGGGGGCGTGCTTATGTACGGCATACCTGAGTTCCGGCTCCCGAAAGATATCGTCCAGAAAGAAGTAAAATACCTGGAATCATTAGGCGTTGAGATCAGGACTAATTTTATCGTCGGGAAGACCTCTTTACTGAAAGACCTGTTTGACGAAGGTTATAAGGCTGTTTTCGTGGGAACAGGCGCGGGCCTTCCGAGCTTCATGAATATACCCGGGGAAAACCTCAACAGGGTTTATTCTTCGAACGAGCTTCTTACAAGGGTAAATCTTATGAAGGCGTACCTGT
>JBAZEP010000025.1:0-22481 GCA_041653835.1 Candidatus Omnitrophota bacterium | reverse complement strand
TAATCTATGCCGAGATAAACCGTGGAATCATCTTTATTATTACTGTCCAGGTCTACGGTGTTTTTCATGGCAACCGCGTCTGTCCTGAAATACGGGGAGATAGCAAAGGTAAACTCTTCCTTTTCCGCTATTGTGATTTCCGCTGAAACCGGGATTGTAAAACTGAAAAACAGGATAGAAAAAAATAGGATATCTTTTATTAGAGATATTTGTTCATTTTTTTGTATCATATGGGATTTTCGATATTTAATTATACCCTATAATACCCAAAAATACAAAAAAATAATGTCTGTGGGTTTATTTCGCGGCTCTTTTTGTGCGCTTACGGATAAGAGGATCTAAGATCTTTTTTCTTAGCCTGAGGTTTTTGGGTGTGACTTCCAGAAGCTCATCCGGGCCAAGATATTCTATAGAAAGTTCCAGGGTCATTTCCCTGGGAGGCGTAAGCATGATAGCTTCGTCAGACCCGGCGGCCCTCATATTGGTAAGCTTTTTTGTTTTGCACGGGCTCATATCAAGGTCTTCAGGCCTGGAATTCTGGCCAATAATCATGCCTTCGTAAACGTCTACATTAGGCCCTATAAATAATTCGCCGCGCTCCTGCGCGTTATTCAGGGCGTATGACGTGGAAATGCCTTTTTCAGAAGACACCAGGGAGCCATGAGAGTTTACAAAAGAAAGGCTTTCGTCCATAGGTTCATATTCATCGAACGCGTGGTTTATTATGGCGGTCCCGCGCGTCTTTGTCATAAACATGGCTTTTAAACCTATGACCGCCCGTGTTGAAATTTCGTATTCAAAATAAACCCCGCCTTTCGGGCCCTGGAACATATTTTTAAGGCGGGCCTTGCGCCTGCCTACTTCTTCTATTACCACGCCCTGGTATTCGGAAGGGACTTCTATGGTTAAAAATTCAAAAGGTTCCATCTTGATCCCGTTCTTTTCAATAAAAATAGCTTCCGGCTGGGAAACCTGCAATTCATAGCCTTCACGCCTCATGGTTTCTATTAAGATCGCGAGATGCAATTCTCCCCTGCCTGACACAAGAAACGTATCCGGGCTGTCTGTCTCCTCTATGCGCAAAGATACATTTGTCTCCAGTTCTTTAAAAAGTCTTTCACGAAGCGCCCTGGAAGTGACATACTTGCCGTCCCTTCCGGCAAGGGGACTTTTATTTACACCGAACATCATCCGCACGGTAGGTTTTTCTATTTCAGGAGGATCGAGCGGCAACGGGTTAACAGCGTCAGTTATGGTATCTCCTATACCTATTTCCTCAAAGCCCGCCACAGCCACTATTTCTCCTGATCCTGCGCTTTCGCGTTCTACCTGCTTAAGGCCTTCGTAGCTTAGAATAGCCGTGACCTTGGAAGGCTTCCGGCTCTTATCCCTCCTCGCGAGAATAACATTCATGCCTTTCGCGATAGAGCCTCCTGTGATCTTGCCTATACCCATCTTCCCTTTGTAAAAATCGGAAAGAAGCGCCAATACCAGGATCTGGAGAGGCGCGTCGGGGTTCACCGTTGGCTGAGGCACTGTTTCAAGAATAGTGTCCAGTAAAGGAGAAATATTATCTGACGGCTTGCTGAGGTCCAGGGTCGCTGTGCCTTTCAACGCGGAAGCGTAAATAATAGGAAAATTCAACTGCTCTTCCGTAGCGTCGAGCTCGCAAAAGAGGTCGAACGTGCGGTTTATGGCGTAGTCTATCCTGGCGTCGGCGACATCTATTTTATTTATTACGACTATCGCCTTGTGCCCGAGTTCCAGCGCCTTCCTGAGTACAAACCTGGTCTGCGGCATGGGTCCGTCTTTGGCATCGACAAGCAGGAGCACCCCGTCCACCATCCTCAATGTCCGCTCTACTTCTCCTCCAAAATCAGCGTGGCCCGGCGTATCGACTATATTGATCTTTGTGTTTTTATAAATAACGCTCGCGTTCTTGGCCTTGATGGTAATGCCGCGCTCGCGCTCCAGGTCCATGGAGTCCATTATACACTCCCCCATCTCCTCGATGTTGCGATCCACATGGGTCTGGCGCAGTATGCTGTCCACGAGCGTGGTCTTGCCGTGGTCAACATGCGCAATAATAGCTATATTTCTGATATTTGTCTCTTCCGCCATAAAGTTTTTCTCTGATTATTTAAAGATACAGGATAGGGTTACCAATCCAAAAATCATATCAGTGATGGCATATCATACTACTTTCGCGGCATATAATCAAGGAAAAAAACTATATCGATAAAAGGCGCTTGGCGTTAAGGAAAAGGATGCTTTCTTTCAGGTCTTCTGGTATGTCCAGGTTTTTCAGGAAATCGATATCTTTTTTCTGGTCGATAATGGGGAAATCCGTGCCAAAAAGAAGGCGGTCTTTGGGATGGCTCAATATCATGGCTTTTATCTCTTCCTTTGGAAGGAAGTGGAAGAAAAAAGCCGTATCGAGATATATATCCCTGCCAAGCAGGTATTTTTTTACCTCATCCCACAACTCAAATCCACCGAAATGCGCGGCTATGATCTTGAGCGCCGGGAATTTTTTCATGATATTTACCATCCTGTCCGGTGACGAGCGCACGAGCATCGTGCCTGACAGCTCTTTCCCGCAATGGAATATCAGGGGCAGCCCGAGTTTTTCTATGTCTTCGTACCAGCCGAAAAACTTCTCGTCGTCTATGTAGAAATCCTGGAATTCCGGCTGAAGCTTTATGCCGTCGCCTTTATCTTTTATCTTCTTCAGCTCCTCTTTCCAATCCTTGTATTCCGGATGGAGCGCGCAAAAAACCCTGATCCTTTTATTCCTCACGGAAAAAAGCCATTCATTTATGGAGGAAACCTGCTCAGGTTTTGTGGCAACCCCGCACACGGCGCTTATATCGATATTATTTTTATCCATATAGCTCAGCAGCGTTTTCAAAGTGGGGTCGCCGACTAATTTTACCCTGAATACCTTTTCCAGGTTTTCCCTAGCCCTCTGAGATACCTTCTCAGGCCAGGCGTGAGTATGGATGTCGATTATCATAAAATCTCCAACTGCGACATATCGTGAAGCACTATTTCAGGATTGCCCTTATAGTTTTTTATTATACCGTATACCCTGACTTTTTTGCCTTTAAAATAGCTATCGGGGGACCGCATCATCTCTTTGAGGGCGGACGGGATATTGTTCTTGTATATGACCACCTTAAAGTTGCCTTTGAACTTCAATATAACCAACTTTTCGGTCAAATGCGTGTCCACCACCTCGGATTCCACCATCATCATCCTGCCTATATTATTTTTTGCCTCGGATGCGGGAATTTTATTTTCTTCCAGCCCTGCCCATAAGCCTCTCTCATTATCCTTTGCCTCTTTCTGCGCATCCAGGAAATCCTGGGAATATTTTATGTTCGGTGGATAGGTATAGATCATTGCCAGTCCTTCTTTTACTATCTCGATATTGGCCATTTTATCTTCTATATACACATAGGCCAGCAGGCGGTTATATTTATCCTTTTTCCGGACATCGAATTCCAGCCTTACGGGTTTATTCCCGATGAATTTTTTATTGAACTCCCTGGCCCTTTCCGCGTAAGGCATTGGATTATAGCTCCAGCCTGAACCATCCTTCTCTCTTATCTCGGGCGTATCTATGCCTATGTACCTTACTGTCTCGCCGTTCGCGAGTTCTATGGTATCCCCGTCCGAGACCCGCGTTACAATATACTGGTTACGCGGGCCGCTATTATTGGACTGCGCGGTAAAATTTATGTGCCTGGAAGAATTTATTATTAAGGATGTGGCGAGAAGTGCCGCGAGGGTTATAACATATTTTATACTGCGCCTAACTGTCATTCTAAAACCAGGGGGTTATAATTATATTTCGCGAATATCGTGTAAGCCGTGCCTGCCGTAGAACCCGTCCTTGTGCCGTGAGCGACCCTCCAGCCGTGGCCGGTATCAGCGTCCTCCTGGCTCGCGTAAGGAAGGCAGCCCTGGCCCTGGCCTACTCTTGAAGGACTTACAATTACCATTTTTTCTATTTCGGAAAGATAAAAATCCGCCTTCTTATTATAATATTCCGCTTTATTGAATTCCCTATTGCCCTTGTAATAATCCGCCATTATCCTGAACGACACTATCATCTGCCCTGTCCATTCGGTTGAAACCACGCCGCCTCTCGCCATATGCTCATATTTCCCGAAATCGAACCCGGTAACGCTGACTTTATCATTGTCCGGCCTAATATAATCCACGGTGACCAGGCAGTTTGTCTCGGCAAAATCCATGATCTGGTCCGGATCCATCCCCGCCTCTTTTAAAAGCCCGGGACCAAGCGCGGCTATAGCCCACGCAAAAGTGTCTGTGGCAATAGTGGCATCTCCTTTACCCCTGTTCATCCTGCCCTCAAGCCTGTTGAAAGAATTTTTCTTGAGCCAGTCAAGCGTCCTAGTCTGCGCTTCAAGATATGCCTCGTCCCCGATAAGTTTATAAAGCATGCCGAATAAAGCATAGGCGTCGAGATTATGTTCGGTACTGTACCATGTGAATTTCGGCCCGCCTCTCAAGCCGAATTCCTTGTCATGCTTTTGCAGCGCTATAAGCCACCCGGCAATATCCTCCGCTATGGGAAGATATTCTTCATCCCTGAATTTCGCGGTATACTGGACAGCGGCTATCCCGAGCCATACATTAGGCCCGCAATGAACGGTATATTCAACTATTTTTCCGGTATAAGAATCATAGGCGTTCGCGAAAGCCCCTTCCGGCCGCTCAGCCCTGTTTTTGTAAAAATCCAATATCGCCTCGGCATTAGTTTTGTCTCCCATTAAGACAAAACTCTGGCAGGCAAGAGACTGGTCATAAGTAAACGCCCAATCCTCCAGATCCTTATCCCCTTCAAAACTTGTAACCAGGCCCGTGCGCTTTGATTGGTGGTTCTTTATCCACTGGTACATCCCGGCTATGTTCTTTTCCTCGACCGGCTTGAAAGAAGACAGCAGTTCTTTCAAACTGTCTTCCGTAGAGACCTTCTGGCTCGAAAGCTTCGAGACCCTGTTTTTCAAATACACGTTCTCTTTGTTCAGCTCCCCCGCTTTCCTGTTGAATATGGCCCTCTGATACAGCACATGTTTCATGGCTGTCTTTGTTTTTTCTTTATCCTCTTTTAAATACATTATAAGCTTATCTTTTGTGGCCGTGTCCGTAACTACTTTTTCCAGGTCACTGACCCTTGCCTTATACTTTTCTATCATCTTTTCGTTCTGGCCTATTTTATCCCTGATATCCTTATATTCTTCGTCGAATTCCATTATCTTTTTTTCAAGTTCCGATTTTTTACCGGAAAGCTGGTTCAATTCTTTTATTAATTTCACGTTCTCGGACCTTGCCTTATAAGCCGTTGAATAAAAATAAGCTATCCCGGAAACAAGGAAAAAGAAAAAAACAGCCGCGATGGCCGGGACAAGGATTATCCTGGTAGCGTGAAAATATATCCGCTTGCTGTCTTTCGGGTCTATCTGAAGGAATGAAAGGCCTATGAGGTATTTATTCGGGTATCCTGATTTTACTTTTTCGTACCAGGCGACCTTGGCTATGGCCTTGGTCTCGGGCCTCGCCAAAGGCACGTGCAGCCTGATATCCAGCCTGGCCCTGCCTTCCTTTAGGACTTGCTCAAGATTTTCTTCCAGGTTATTGACTTCAAGGCAGATACCGCCTTTGCCTACGTCTCTTGTGAAGCCCTGTTTTATCTCGCTTATAGAGCCGGACGTTTCAGGATCTATGAACTGGAATTCCACAGGAAATATAACGTTAAGCCTTATATATTTCCTGTGCTCCACACTTTCCTGGGGTTTATCTTTCGGGGATAAATCTTTAGTCATTTATAAAATATTAGCAGTAATATAGCCTAAAAGCAAGTAAAAATAGCGCTTTTGAGGCTAAGTCCACATTTATGACACTGTCTTAAATGTGGACTTAGCGAATAAAAAAATAGGATAGTAAAATAGCGAGGACTATTATGGAAAGGAATAAAAAGTCTATGCGGGATTTGTTTGTTACCTGTTCTTGAACGCTGTTTTCCTCCGGGATAACGGCAATATCTTCTTTCACTGCGTAATCAAACGGTTCATTCTTATCTTCGCGGGCAGTTATGTTCCTTATTATAACCTGTTTCTCTTTCCTGATCTTGATCGCCTCTTCCTTGTCCGATTCCGGGGAATCAGGTTCTCCAGCGGGCATAAGGCTGTATGCCGGAGTTATGGCGATAAAGAGAAACACTATGGATGCGGCTATTATCCTCAATCTTCCCACCATTTTATAAGGGTAACTCCTTTATCGACTGGCAATTCTGGGACATCTATTATGACATCCTCGCCGGTTGAATATCTTGAATGTATCCGCTCGTCATAATTCATTGTCAATGTGTCTCGGTATAATATTGCCTCATCCTTGGAAATTATCGCTCCATTTATACTGGCCGAATACCCCACCCTGCCCGCGAAAGCGTGATTTGTGTAAAAGATCCCGTCCATATAATTGACATAATTAGTGGCTATGTCATCGAAACTATTTACGCTGACCGGGCAATTGGCGAAATTAGTTATACCTGTCTGTGTCTGGACCCTGGTCACGTTATAATTACCGTCTTTCACGCCATCCCCATCCAGGTCTTCATACTGGGATTCGAACACCCCATTATCTTCCCATGTATCGTTAGTATCCGGGATGCCGTCCTGGCCCACATCCTCGTCGCCCATACTATAAAGATAACTTGACGCGGTCCATGACCCTCCTGTCTTGCCTGTATAATCTCCCAGTATGACGCTCTCCCTCGCCGCGAACCCCACAAGGTCTTTATCCTTATTCGCGTCAACCCACGCGTCCACCACAGCCGGGTCATCCGAACTAGGCCGCGGAGTTGAAGGAGAGTTTTTATAAACGATGTCGTCCGCTATGTAGATATTCCTGCCGGCGTAAATAGCGCCGTGGCCTTTGACATAACCCTTGATAATCACATCTCCCCTGGCGACTACAGTGCCGCTTATCTCTATGGGATTGGTGCTCGTTCCGATCAATATGATATTGCCGTTGCTTTCCCCCGCATCATCCCCGAAGACATTATTTATAAGCGTTATGCCGCCTTTCTTTATAGTCCCGTTATTTGTCTTGGCGGAATCTTCATAATAAGAAAGATTGCTGAGGTTAGGCATATCAAGTTTATCAGAATAAGGGTGCTGGTTCGGGTAATCACCATTCTCGTCCACTTCCCCGCCCGAACCACTTATCCCCTGGCCTCCATCGTCTATCTCGAACCTGGCGTATATCTCACCTTCGACAGTGGGATTACTCCTGAAATCGAACCTGCCGTTGGAACGTACATCCCCGTTGGAAGTGATACCGCTCCCGTAAAACCATCCCCAGTTGTTTATAAAATAGCCATAATCAAAAACCCTTGCCTGCTGATTTTTCCCTATCAACGCGCTAAGAGTCTTGGTGGAATTCCCCACCGTGCTTGTGGATTTTATCTCATACACATTGCCCGGGAGAGGAGTAATAGTCATGGCGATATCTTTATCTTCAAGATAATTAACTGCGGAGCCTCCGC
Organism: Candidatus Omnitrophota bacterium; assembly: GCA_041653835.1. Classification (GTDB taxonomy): domain Bacteria; phylum Omnitrophota; class Gorgyraeia; order Gorgyraeales; family Gorgyraeaceae; genus UBA10183. The sequence goes on along the minus strand of JBAZEP010000025.1, from coordinate 14,902 downwards.
CTTTTAACTTGAAGGTCTCAGAATTCGGATTATCGTTCTTTATTTTCCAGATACCCCGTTGTATGCCAGCGTTCGCCAGGAAAAACGCTTTTTGCGCGTCCACCTGCCTTTCGGTCTGCCTTGCCTCGTTTGTGACCATATATAAATAGGAACTGCCCCCTATAAGAAGAAGGCTTAAGAATGTCATGGTTACTACCAATACAACTCCTTTGTTATTCATCTCAGTCATTCCTTATAGTAACCGCTGTTTTCATGGTTGACCAGCTCTGGCCGTACGCCGCGTCATTCCTATATACTTTAAAAGTGATCGTCGCGAGTTTGCCCTTTGCGGGAGAACCGGACACCTGGAAAAACGGGGTTGTTGATTCCCTCGCCACATTGCGCAACAATACGGTTTCGTTATTCGCCACCGCAGTATCGGGATCGTACACAAGATCTGTCCCTGTGACATAATACCTGTGCCTTATGCCGTTAAATGTCGTGAACTCTATCCCATCCCCGCCATTGATCTGCGCGGGTTTTTCTTTCGCCGAACGCATATCCCTGGATATTTTTTCCAGCGCCACCCTGCCCGCGGATTGGGATGTGATCTGCGTAAAGCCGCCTTTCCATAACCTTTGAAAAATTATATAACTGGAGGCCGCCACACCGAACACAATGAGCATTATGCCCGCGGCCACCATGACTTCCACCAGAGTAAACCCTTTATTTTTCACCCTGCCATCCCTTTCCTATTCGTAAGAGGTTATCGTGGATTCCATAACCTCATTCAGGGCGCCGTAATAATCATTCCAGGTGATGGTAACAATGATTTTATATCCTTCACTGACGGAAGAAATGGCCGTGGTCATTGTCCCGTTAATATCATCACCCGTACTTCCTGTTTTCCCTGTGTCAATCTTAACCTGCCTGGTGGTAGTGCCCGCGGTTATGTCGCTGTATAATTTATCTATCTCTTCCTCTATCCTTGATTGCGCCAGATTCATTGCGCTGGCTTTATGTTTCGCGATACTGGATAGTATTGCCCCGTAGGAATACAACTGAAGCATTCCTATCAATACAAAAGCCACTATTATTATGCTTATTACTGTTTCGAGTATGGTTATTCCTTTTGAGCAGCCCTTCATTCGAGAACCCCTTATATAGAAAGTATACCTTAAAAAACGCCTATATTCAATATACCCGCTTAAAAAATATTTATTATAAATTATTGATTTTATTATAGATATAAAAAATGACGTCACGGAAAGAAATCAGCTATTGTACATCATTTGAGATATTATCCAGCATCTGTTCATCCGCAAAAATCGGGGCTTTCGCCCGTATGGCTATCGCTATGCTGTCGCTGGGCCTCGCGTCTATCTCTTCGGTACGGCCGTCTAATGATATGATAAGCTTGGCGAAAAAGGTACTGTTTTCTAATTTGGTGATCAATATCCTGTCTATCTTAGCGCCTAACTGCGTTATCGCGTTATAAAATAAGTCATGCGTCATGGGCCTGGGAGAATCTATGCCGCTTATTTTCATCTTTATGGCGGTAACCTCCATTATGCCTATCACGATAGGCAATACACGGCTGCCGTCCTTCTCCTTGAGCACGATAACCTGCTCGCCCCGGTTCTCATCTATCCTTATTTTATTCAATTCCATCTCTACCATAGCCATATTAAAAAAAGATTATCATATCGGTATTCTATTGTCAAGCCCGCTCTCTAAGGGAAGATTTGCGACAGTGTCACTTTTCTTACCTTAGAAATATTTTGCGAGATTATTTAAGGACGCTTTTATCGCGGAACTCAGGCCTTCGCCGGGTTTATTGGACGCGGGCCTGATCCCAAGCACATAAATACCTGCCCCGGTGGATTCTTTCAGGTATTCTATCAATAGTTTCGGGGAAACGTCGTGCGTAGAAATTCTTCCGGAATGCAGGTCTTCCCCGGAAAATACCCTCACATCTCCGGGCTCGCCCTCGAAATACACGGCATCCACTATGACGATGGTATCCGGCTTCATCCTGGTTATAACGCCGGTCCAGTTTTCCGGCGCTATCCCGGCATCAATTACCTCGTGAGGTGTTTTTCCTTTTATCATCGCGCCAAAACACGGGCCCAGGCCGTCATCGCCGCGTCCGGTATTACCGACACAAAGCACAACAACCCTGCCTTTTAAAATATTTTTTAGAAGAATCATGGATATTCGTATGGGGCGGAATACTATTCCGCCCCTACATTATGTATTCAGCGTGATTTCCCTGCGGCATTTCGAACAGAGTATTTTAATGCGGTCCTGGCGCGTGGCTTCCTCATCTTTCTCGACATCAAAATATGCCAGCTTCAATTCTTTTAACGCGGATAGGTATATCGAAGGGCTGGAAAAAGCCAGGTGCCCGATTTTTTTCTCTGCCCAGGACAGGTGGTCTTTCGCGCCTACAACGCATCCACACCCCTCGCATAAAACCAGTTCTTTCTCAACAGACTCCACTGCCTGGCTCCTGTCAAATAACGCGAGATCGAATTTATTCGAGAGTTTTATCCCCTCCTGGGTAATACATGCCGCCTGACATTGGCCGCAATATATACAAGAGTCATAATGTAAATCCAGCCTTCTTACAGGAACTTCCGCGTCAGCAATATCTTTTACCACTATACATCCGGTAGGACAGACCTCCGCGCATGCCTTGCACCCCACACATCCGTCTTTGAAATATTCGGGCTTTCCCCTGAAGCGCTTTTCCGGTACATGCGGCTCAAAAGGAAATTTCCCCGTATACGGCCCCTTTATCAATGCCAATATAGCCTCTTTTAATTCCCGTAATTTAGGATATCTCATATTTTTCCGTCCGGTTTATACACTGCCCTCGCGAGCGCGTGCGCCGAAACAGGCGAAGTCAGCAGTAAAAACACAACTGTCAATATCGCCTTCATGCCCGTAGAGCAAAAACCTTTCAATATAAACGTGCCTATAAGGATAGCGCATGTCCCGAATGTGACGCATTTAATAGTGGCTTGCAGTCTGCCGCATGTATCCCGGAACCTCAGCAAACCAATACATCCTATCACATCAAATCCAAGGCCCAGTATAATAAAAACGAATCCTGCTATGTGCTGTATATTACTCATCAAAACCTCTTCCCTCTAGATATTTTGCCAGCGCCAGCGCGCCTATAAAACTCTGGAGCGCCCATGCGATCGCTATATCGAGATACCAGTCCCTGCCCGTGAAAATACTCAATACCGCGCAGAACCCGACTATTAAAATACCGAGCGTATCCATTGCCACTGCCCTGTCAACCGGCGCGGGGCCTTTTATAACTCTCAAAAGACATACCCCAAAACAAAAAATAAGAATAAAAAAACCGCGCGATAGGAAACCAGACTGCCATGCCAACAAAGATCGGATAGGATACGCGACGATAAAAAATAACGCGGCCAGCGTCAATAGCAACCCCATAAACCACATTATCCTGCCTCTGTTTATCTCTTTCATGATCACTCGAATATGTTTTTTAAAATGCCTTCGAATTTACGTATCTTGTTTTCAATACCTTTGTTCATGTCCCTGCCGTTTGCGTCCGCTAAATGCACGTAAATTTCCCCTTTTTCAATATCAGCGTCTATGCAAAAAGCCCCTGATAGGAAAGCGATTGAATTTGACAGGAACGCGATCCCTGTCTCGGATTTAAGGCTGGTCTTGAATTTAACTACCACCGGGTCAGCCGGATATTTCGGCCTGGATATCAGCCAGGCCGTAGATAGCGCCCCTTTTACGCTTTCCCATGTGAGCAAAATTACATAAACAACGAACCTCGGATACCGTTTGATATTCCTGAAATTCCTTGGTTTGGCCGCGAAAAGTTCTCCGGTCAAAAATACAACCAGCGCGCTGACGCATACCCCTGCTATGACATGCGGGACATCCGCGGGCCACGACAAAAATGCCCATATAATGAAATAAATCGCAAAAGGTATTATCTTATTCCATATCATTTTAAAGATGCCCTCATTACTATATCCCCATAACCTGTGCCGTTAAGCAAAACATCCGCCGCGTCGCTTATAAAAACACGCAGTTCCGGTATTAATATCAGGCCTGCCGATAAGCATAAGAACGCCAGGCACACCATCGCGAACGCCATACCGAACGGCACTTCTTTAAAAGCCCTCTTCCGTTCCGTCTCCGCGTCTTCCGTGAAAATAAACTTTCTCATCTTCATGAGCGCGCACAGCGTGAATATACTGCCTATTACCGCGCACAGCGCGTAACCAAAATGCGCCTTTTGCGCGCAGGCGATTATTATTATAAGTTTGCTGAAAAACCCGTTAAAAGGCGGAATGCCGGAAATAGAAAGTGACGCTATGAGATTGGTCTTGGCGGTAACAGGCATAAACCTGCCCGCGCCTTTTGCCTGGTCAAGGTCTGTCCCGCCGCCCGCGTAATCTATTGCCCCGGCGTTCAAGAATAACAACGGTTTGAAAATAGAGTGGTTGAATAAATGGAACAACCCTCCGAAAATCCCAAGCGGGGTGGCTAGGCTGATGCCCAGGACAATATACCCTATCTGACTTATGGAAGAATATGCCAGAAGCCTTTTAAAATTCATCTGGGAAAGCGAAAGTACGCCCGCTACCACTATAGAAACAGCTCCGAGAAACATGAGCATGCCGAGATAATTATCTGAAGCGCCTATTATGTTGAACAATATCCTGAATAAACTGTAAACACCCAGCGTTTTTATGAGCACGCCTGAAAGCATGGCGGAAACAGGCGCGGGCGCGGATGAATGCGCGTCAGGTAACCAGGCATGAAAAGGGATCATCGCCGCTTTTAAACCAAGGCCCGCTATAAACAACACGCTCACAAATGACACCACCCAGATATTATGCTTTTGACTCAACACTATAGCCATATCCGCCATATTAAGGGTCGAAGTAAAGCCATATAGGAATGCTATGCCTATCAATATAAAACTCGACGCTACCGCTCCCATGATAGCGTATTTAAGCGCGGCCTCTAATTCTTCCGCTTCGGTACCGAACGCGACAAGGGCATAACTCGCGATGGACGCTATCTCCAGGAACACGAACAGGTTGAACAGATCCCCTGCCAGCGCTACCCCGTTCAAGCCGCATACCATAAGGGAAAATAACGTATAAAATTTCGTTTTATCGGTATATTTTTCCATATAATTCAGGGAATATATCATTATAAAAAAAGCTGCCAGGTTTATCACGACGAGCATCAGGGAACTCAGGCCGTCAAAAACCATGCATATGCCGAAAGGCGGGACCCAACCCCCTATCTTATATACCAATATCTTGTCCGGTACCGCTTCCAGCGCTATCCTGGCATATACGGCGAATCCACATGATATAACGACGCTGACAAGGGCAAGGGCGCCCCCCAGGCGTTTTATGATCCTGCCGAACAAAGAGTTCAGGAACGCCGCGGCGAGCGGAACTATAATTAATAAAGGTATAATATTTATAAGCTTCATTTATCCTTTAAGTTTCTTTATTTTAGTGATATCGAATGTGCCGTATTTCTCGTATATCCTGATACTTATCGCTATCAATAGCGCCATCATTGCCAGGCCGACCACGATAGAGGTCATGACAATCGCCTGCGGTATAGGATCGACCATATTGGTTATCGTCTGGTCATGCGCGTCAATAGGCGCCCTGCCGTGAAAACGGTATCCCAGCAGTACTAAAAAAAGATTTACGGAATAACTCATTATGGCGATCCCGATTATTATCTTTACGATATTACGTTTACGCAGTACACCGTAAAGCCCGATACAAAATAACACCATACATAATAAATAAAGCGTCATATTATTTCCTTGCCTTTTCCAATATTACAAGCGCTAGGAAGATCGCGAACAATCCGACCCCCACCTTTAAACCTATCGAGATATTACTCAAAGGTATGGTCCCTGCGCTGAACAGGCTGAATGCCTCGCCCTTTGAGAGTATATTCAAAAAGAAAGTGCCTCCCAGAAAACCCAACAGCGCGACTGTCAAAAACATCATGGCTCCCACTGTTTCCAGGTTGGAAGCCAGGTTCTCGGAAACCCTGGAAATCCCGGTTTTCGCGCCGAACGCTATCAGAAGATTTACGAAAGCGAGCGCTATGATCACGCCGCCCGCGAACCCGCCGCCCGGAGACAGGTGCCCATGCAGGATGATATGCATACCGAATACCAATATCATGCCGGCTGTCAGGCGGCTTATACTTTGTACTATTATCGACATCCCGGGTTTTAACTGCGCCATATTCAATCCTTATGTTTCCTGCCCGGCTTACGCAGGACCGTCATTATTCCTATTATAGCTGTAAACAATACCGCGGCCTCTGCCAGCGTGTCATAAGCGCGGAAATCGAGCACGACCGCGCTGACCAGGTTAGCCGCGCCTGTCTGCTTTGTCCCTTCCTCAATATATTTTTTTACGACCGCCATTACAGGCTCGCCGAAAACCGGCATTTCTTTTAACGCCATCCAGGCAAAAAACAGGAACACGCATATAAAAACAAGGGTTGATACTGTGTTAAAAAACCACCTGCCTTCTATGACCAGCGGCAGGTCTTTATTTATGGTAGCCCTTATCAGTATAATCAGGCATAACAGTTCCACCACAAGCTGGGTAATGGCAAGGTCCGGCGCCTTAAGCACCAAAAAAGCCAGGCACAGCGCGAAACCTACGGAGCCCATCGCGATGATACTGGAAAAGAGGTCTTTGGTCTCTATTGCCATGACAGCCGCGAAGATCATGAATATAAGAAGTATGTGCAATTCCATAATTGCCTCTATTTGAATATTAAAAACAGCGCTGCCATGCCTAAAAGCGCCCACACAAGATAAGTCGGCAGGACGCCGTTATGCAGATACTGGAAAAATCTGCCGGAACCTAAAACTATTTTTTTGAACTGCTCATATATGTCAAAAAATCCGGATTCGGCTCTTTTGTAAATACCGCCCAATATCCCGTATTCTTTTACGGTGTTATAAAACTCCGTGCCCGAAAGCCTCATATCTTTTTCCAGCGGCTCCCCTCCTATATAAGGATCGCTTACCTTCACGGCTTTGAAATTTCCCAGGAGATATATGGCAAATCCTGCCAGGAGGCCTATGAGTAAAAATAACGCGGCTTTTAAAGACTGCCATGTACCTATAAAAGCGATGTCGGTGCCTGACGCCGGTATGATAAAATATTTCAAGGGGATGCTATACGCGAATATCCCGAACACGACGCATAACACCGCCAGCGTTACGACAGGAAACCACATCTGCCACGAAACCTCGTCCCTCTTCTCCTGCGCCGCGGCAGTTGAGCGCTGCCCAAGGAATATGGCGTGGATCAGTTTTATAAATGACGCGAGCGTCAGTCCGCTTCCGAACATCGCGGCGGTGAGGCAGAATATCCACAATAATCCGCCTGAGCGGGAGTTCTCAATCAATCCCTGGTATATCATCCACTTCGAAAAAAATCCGTTAAAAGGCGGGACCCCGGATATGGCGCATGAGGCGACGACCGTCGTAATGAACGTGACCGGCATTATTTTAGCGAGCCCTCCGAGCTTATCGAGCTCAGATGTTTTTGTCTTATATTCCACGTTCCCGCCGGATAAAAATAAACAACATTTATATATCGCGTGATTGAGCATATGAAAAAGCCCGCCCGCGATCCCTATGGGATTGCCCGTACCTATGCCGAGTAACATATAACCTACCTGGCTGACCGCGTGATAGCCAAGTAATTTTTTGAAATCATGCTGGACAAGCGCCATCATTACCGCGGCTATTATCGTAACAGAGCCTATTACCATAAGCGCGGCGTATGTAAAAGGATCTAATGTAAAAACATCCAATGTTAACCGCGCCAATAGGTATATACCGAGAAGTTTGTCGAGGCTCGCGGGCAAAAACGCGGTTACGCTGATAGGCGCGTCTTTTGCCACACCCGGTATCCATGTGTGGAAAGGCATGACCCCGGCCTTTGCGAACGCGCCTATGGCTATAAGGAAAAACGCCCAGAACGGCAAACTGCCGTCTATGACTGTTTTCATCTCTGTCAGGTTCAATGAACCTTTCAATACCCACAGTATCCCGAAACCGAGTATCATGAAAGCGTCCGAACCAGCCACTATAATAAAGGTCTTTTTACTTATCGCCGCGGCCTCAGCGCCTTTTATATTGATAAGTCCGTAAAGGGTAAATCCCAGGAATCCCCACGCGGCTAAAAGTACCACTACATTATTCGAGAGCGCGGCTAAGATTGAGGCGCCTATCGTCCACATTATGTACGCGTAATAAACAGACACCTTTTTAAAAGAAGACATTGATTTAAGGGAATATAGCGTGATCAGGAATCCGAAAAATCCTATTGCCGGCACTATAAACCTGGACAGGTTATCCACGTACAGATAGCCTGTGTTCAGAGGCGAGGCAAAAAATATCCTTATCCCTGCGATAAATAAATACAGAGAGGCAAGAAGGCTGAAAGACTCCGTTACCTTCCTGAATCTATCGGGTATGGCTAAAATAAATAATCCCGCTATCGCTGAAACCAATACAGGTTCTAATAATATTTTCATCTTCCCGCGATTTTCCTTGTTTTTTCCTGCGAAAGCCTTATCAAATCCTGCCCATCCATTAATTTATTACCTGTCTTACGATCCACCACCGCCATTCTTTCGGTACAGCAATAGCACGGATCAACAGCCGCCAATATAATAGCGGCATCCGAAATAGTTTCGCCTATAACTGTTTTCTTATTCGAAGCGACATTCATAAAGCTCGGCGCCCTTACTTTATGCCTTACAGGGCTGTTCCCGCCGTCCGACATGATATAATGCAGCACCTCTCCTCTCGGCGCCTCATGTCTGCCTATGCCTTCTCCCGGAGTGATATCTTTTATATTCAGATCTATCGGGCCTTTGGGCATCTTATCCAGGCACTGAAGCACTATATTTATCGACTCGTAGAGTTCCAGTATCCTGACAACCGCCTTGGAAAATACATCCCCTCCTTCATGAGTTATTACCTTCCATTCCACCTTATCATAAGCGCCGTAAGGATCATCCCTCCTTACATCTATATTTATTCCCGAAGCCCTGGCAGTGGGCCCTACCACGCAATAATCCCGCGCGTCTTCTTTTGTCAAAATACCCACGCCTTCTGTCCTTGCCCTTATTACAGGGTCATCCATTACAGCGCCTTTAAACATATCAACCTTGGCAATCAGGTCTTTCAGTGTCTTTCTCATCCACGGGAAATCTTCTTCATATACATCCCTGCGCACCCCGCCCGGCTTCATCATGGCATAGTTCTGCCTGTTGCCCGCGACGCGCTCAAAAATATCAAGCACCGGCTCCCTGTATCTCCATGCCCACATCCAGACCGTATTATACCCCAGGAAATGGCCCGCCAGGCCAAGCCATAAAAGATGACTGTGTATCCTCTCCAATTCCGCTATCATCGTCCTTATATAAAGCGCCCTTTCCGGGACTTTGACTCCCAGAAGATCATCTATCGCGTTTACAAACGCGAACGGATGCGAGGTCGAGCAGATGCCGCATATCCTCTCTACGAGAAATGTCACCTGGTCGAAACTTTTGGATTCAGCTATTTTTTCGATAAGCCTGTGGTTATAGCCTATTTCCATTTCCATATCCACCACGGTCTCGCCGTCAACGTGCAGTTTGAAAAATTCCGGCTCTTCCTGTAACGGGTGGTAAGGCCCTATCGGTATGATCTTGCGAGCCATCTATTGGTCTCTCCTTAACGGGTAATTCCCCTCAGGCCAGTCGTCTTTTAAAAGCAGGTGCTTAGGATTTTCGTGGCCTTTGAAATTAACACCGAGCATTTCGTGTATTTCCATTTCTATCCATTCAGCGCATTTAAATAAAGGCATTAGCGTATCTATCGTAAGGTCCGGCTTTTCCAGTATTACCCTCAGTGATATAATAAGCCCGATATCATCCACTGAAAAATGATACAGGATCTCGATAGCCTTTCTTGTGTCCACCCCGGACGCAGTGGAAAATCTGGCTTTTACGTCGTTAAAAAGATATTTCGCTATCTGCGGCAGTATATTTTTATTGATCGTGAAATACACCCTGTTCCTGGATTTATCGACAACCTCCGACAGGTCTTTTCCCGAACGCACCTTTATATTTTCTATTATCGATTCTCTTTTCATTTTTTAGCGTTTATTTTTTCTATCAATTTCGCGATGCCCGCTATCATCGCCTCTGGTTTAGGCGGGCATCCCGGCACATAGATATCCACAGGCAAAACCGAATCAACCGGATCCGGCGTATTGGGCCCGTTACTGAATATACCCTGGCCGCACGCGCAAACGCCTATCGCGATCACTACGCACGGCTTCACTGCCTGTTCATAAATTTTCTTTACCCGCGGCAGCGTCTTCAGGTTCAGGGCGCCTGTCACGAGTATAGCGTCCGCATGCCTGATACTGCCCACAAGCGTTATGCCGAATCTCTCTACGTCAAATCTCGGGGTCAGCATATCGAGGATCTCGATGTCGCAGTTATTGCAGCTCCCCGTTGACATGTGATAAACCCAGATGGATTTCGTTAACGCTTTTAATCTAAGATTCATATCAAAACCCTTTTACGGCTAATAACACCGCCAATATAGACAATAGCGTCATTTTCCCCCAGAAAAACCTGACTGCCTGGTCTATCCTGACGCGCGGGCTTGTATTCTTTATTAAAATTATCACCACTAACAAAATTACGTATTTCCATAATTCCGCGAAAGCCATGCCCTGCCAGAAAAGTGTTATCAGGAATAAAGGCAATATTACCATCAACATAGCCTTCGTAATTTTGAATATCGCGAGAAGCATGCCGGAATATTCTATATACGTTCCCGCCATTATCTCGGTCTCAGCCTCTCCGGCGTCAAAAGGCACCATGCCGAGTTTTGCCTGCATGCAGAATATCATGACTATAAACGCGATAATTCCCGAAAGGCTCGTTATGAACGGGCCGTTCACGGCCTGATAGTTTATGATATCGCTTAATCTCAGAAGCCCGTGGCTTTTGATAACCGGCACGAGCAAGGAAATTATAAAAGGCAGTTCATACGCCATTACCATTTTTATCTCTCTTGACGCGCCAAGAGACGCCAGCGGATTCCCGCTCGCGGAAGCGCCCGCTATGACGGCTATAGCGGGCATAGTCAAGAGATATACGATTACTATTATATCTCCTGAAAAACCCTTTGAGACAGGGCCTATATTGGCAAGCCACACCAGCGTGGAAACAAGTGTAACAGCGCTCAAACCTATCATAGGCGAAAGGAAAAATAATTCCCTGGACGCCTGCTTAGGCACGCTGATCTCTTTTATGCTGAGTTTCACAATATCTGCCAGCGGCTGGTACCACGGAGGGCCTTTTCTCCATTGTATTCGGGCGGTAACCTTGCGGTCTACCCAGCTCACGAACAACCCCGCGATTGCCGTAAATATAAGCCCGGGGAATACTATAAAATTAAACAAAAGTTTTGTCATGGATGATATTTCTTCCACGGTTTGGCATGCACTGCCAGGTGTTTGCCTACCAGATAGATATCGTCTTTTTCAGATTCCTCTATTTCCATGAATTTTATCGCGTCAGGCACCTGGCATGTCTTTACGCACGCGGGCGCCTCTTTCTCGCTGGTATCTATGCAGATATCGCACTGGGACGTTATATAAGGTACTGTATCGAGCGGTATGGTACCAAATGGGCACGCCAGGCTGCAGGACTTGCACGAAACACAGCGCATGGTAAAACGTTTTATTATTCCGTCAGGCTGCCTTTCCAGCGCCTCTTTCGGGCACGCGTTCACGCACGGCGCGTTTTCGCAATGCCTGCATATATACAAGAACTGCCCTATCTCTCTCAGGCGGTTCAGGCCGGATTTATTGCCTTTATAATAATAACTGCATTCTGCTACCGCGCCTTCACACCTGTGCAGTTTTTCCAAATCTACAAATAAACGCTTCATCTCACTCTTCCTTAATGTTACATTGTGCCAGTGTCATAATGTAACATTCGCTTAATCCCATATTTCGTGAATATGGCTTATTTTGTCATACCTGAATACAGGGCCGTCTTTACATGCGTAAAAATCCCCTAGCCTGCAATGCCCGCATTTCCCAAAGCCGCAGCTCATATTCTTTTCCATGGATAAATATATCTGTTCAGGCTTGTATCCCACTTCAATAAGCTTAAATGTGCCGAACTTCATCATTATGGGAGGTCCGCACACGATCGCCACGCTTTTATTAAGGTCCAGTTCTAATTTATCCAATGTCGTGGTCACAAGCCCCACATTACCTTTCCATTTATCGTCTTTTTTGTCAACCGTAATCCTGAACTTGATTTTTTTCTTATCCAGATTCTGCCACTTATCAAGGATAAAGTCTTTATAAATTATATCCGAAGGTGTTTTTGAACCGCAACAGAATAGAACGCTTTTATATTTCTCTATATCATGCGCCAGCGCCAGGAATAATGCCCTCAATGGCGCGAGCCCCACGCCTCCCCCTACCAGCAAAATATCTTTTCCCTCGAACTCGGAAAGAGGATATTCCTTCCCATAAGGCCCTCTCAATCCCACTATGTCGCCTTTTTTCAGGTTATGTATAAGGCCGGTTATCTTTCCAGCCTTCATTATGGTTATCTCCAGTTTATCCTTTTCATAAGGAGAGGATGACGGCGTAAAAGGCGCTTCGCCCTTGCCGGGTATGGTCATCTCTATAAACTGCCCTGCCTTAAAATACAGCGGGACCTCGGGCTTGAGCCTGAATGTCTTTATCGTCGAGCTCTCTTCTATTACTTCCAGCACTTCTGTCTTTACGGGTAAATACGGATTTTCCATAACTTTCGCCTTAATGTTACATTGTGACACTGTCACAATGTAACATTACATCATGCTTGAAGATTGCTTAATACTTTTCTAATATCTATCTTGCCCGGGCATGCCTCACTGCATCTGCCGCAGCCTGTGCAACCGAAACTGCCTATCATGTCCGGAAAAAAATTGAATTTTTTATCAAAACGATTCCTGAGGCGCTGACTAAGGAGTTTTCTCGGGTTTGCCCCTCCCGCCACTCTCGCGAAAGACAATAGTAAACAGGAATCCCACAGCCTGAGCCTTTCAAAACCCTGCTTTTTCCCCTGATCTTTTATAACAAAACAGTGACACGCAGGACAGATCATATTACATGCCCCGCATTCAACACAAGTCTTCGCTGTTTCTTCCCATAAATTTGTATCGAATTTTTTCTTGAACAACGGCTGTATGGCATCTTTGGGCGGGATACTGCTTTTTTTTACATGCTCCAGCAGGTCTTCTTTTAGACTCTTTCTAGAGGCCTCTCTTCTTTCCGGATAAGGTTCCGCAACAGGCTGAAACAGTTTGGAATATTCCTTTATGACGGATTTTCCTTTGGCTGAACCTGCTTCCGCTATATATCCGCAATCTATTTCCGAAAGATTTATATCAAAATTTTCTGTAGGGTACGGCATAATGCCTATGGCTACGCAGAAACAGGTTTCCCCGAAACAGGTGCAGTCGCTGGATATTATAAGGTTCTCCTCTCTCCTGGAAATATAAAGAGGGTCTTTGAAAGGATCTCTGCCGAAAACATAATCCATCACCCTGAACGACGCCAGGTCGCATGATTTAGCGCCTATAATAGCTATGGGCTTTTCTTCTTCGGCGGGATGTTCTTTGGAAAAATATTCGGCTACTTTGGCCCTGGCTGGAAAGTAAAAACTTTTTACAGGCTCTACCGCCCTTATCTCTCCTATGACAGCGGTCTCAAGGCCTTCTTCCCCTATTTTTTTAAAATACCTGTTATCTCCTGTTTTTACAGGCGCAAAGACTTTGTAAGTTTTAGATAATGCTAACGCGAGTCTATTAAGGTTTGATTTGCTTATAAAATATAACTCCAAAGCCGGCCTTTCGTAGATTAATATGATACACGAAATGGATTTTTTCTGTCAAGACTAAAAATGCAGTTCCATCGCTCTGGGTGGGCAGGCCTTTATACAAAGTTCACAGGCGATGCACTTAACATCATAAAAAAGCACTTTGCGCGTCGCGGGATCCGTCACCAAAGCTCCCGTAGGGCAAAGCGGCACACAGGCGCCGCAATGGGTACATTTTAACTCGTTCCTCTTTATGTCCTTGGATAGAGGCTGGACGTTTACGCCTATGGACCTTACATATTTTAACGCCTTCTCGATATCGGCGTCTCCCCCCTTCAGCTCAAGCACCATAAGGCCTTCTTCTTTAGGGGTAACATACGCCTTCAATATATTGAATTCCAGGTTAAAATCTTTTACCATCTTGTATACTATCGGCTGATCCAGCAATTTATACGGAAACTTTAAAACTATCTTTTTGGCACCCATATTGACCCGCCTTCCTTTATACTAACTCTACGTTCCCCATGCTTCCGAGATTCTTTCCCAGTATAGCTATGGCGCCCCTGACCCCTTTTATGGAAATGGCAAATTCCAGGCTCGGCGCGATATCTTTTTTTTCCTTGATCCTGTTACATGCCGCTGTAGCTACCGCGTCCGCTAAAACCGCGGACTGAGCTATTATAACACAGGCATCCGCTTTCCCAAAGCTTAAAGAATGGCCCACAGTGCCGGAAGATGTGCACACGCCCGCGGGCATATCTTCAGGCTTTATCTTTATAAACACTTTATTGGAGAGAGGCGAATCTCCCGCGTAAATCATGATGGTACGCTCCTTGTCCGTTTTTATGAAGATATCCCCGCCATTCTCTATGATAAGCTGTCCTGAATATTTAAGGAGCTCTTTTCCCACAAATTCTGCGATAGCGCCCGCGACAGCTGCCATAGGACCTAC